>JACPUH010000101.1 GCA_016192345.1 Ignavibacteriales bacterium
GACGGCGGCGGCGGAAGCCATGGCGATGGTGCATGGTCTTGCGCACAAGGGGGCGAACGGCTCCCCCGCTCAAAGGTTTTTCGTCTCCGAGCGCTGCTTCGTCCAGACCATCGACGTGATCAGGACCCGGGCCCTTCCCCTCGGGATCGAGGTCGTGGTGGGAGACCACACAACGGTCCGCCTGGATGCCTCCTTTTTCGGAGCGATCCTCCAGTACCCGGCGGAGGACGGATCGGTTCAGGATTACCGGACGTTTATCGAGCAGGTGCATGGTGTGGGAGGATTGGTGATCGTTGCGACGGATCTGCTGAGCCTTGCGCTCCTGACCCCGCCGGGGGAGTTCGGGGCCGACATTGTGATGGGAAACTCTCAACGGTTCGGTGTGCCGATGGGATTCGGGGGACCGCATGCTGCGTTCTTTGCCACAAGGAATGAATACATCCGCCATATGCCGGGGCGGATCATCGGGGTTTCGATCGACGCGCAGGGAAACACGGCGTACCGGATGACCTTGCAGACACGCGAACAGCATATCCGGCGGGAGAAAGCAACATCCAACATCTGTACGGCACAGGCGCTGCTGGCCATCATGGCCGGCCTGTATGCCGTGTACCACGGTCCCGAGGGAATCAGGGCGATCGCCGTACGCGTGCACCTTCTTGCGAAGGCGCTCGACGCCGAGCTCCGCGTACTGGGCTACGAACAACGGAATTCGGTGTACTTCGATACCCTGAGCGTCCGGTCTGATGCGGGGACCATCAAGAAGGTGCTTGTGCTCGCAGTGGAGGCCGGATACAACGTTCGCGCGGTGGATGCCACGACGGTCGGCATCTCGCTTGACGAAACAGCAACCGTGGAGGATGTTACCACTCTGATCGAGATTTTTGCAAAAGCCAAAGGCGTGCAGCCTTCGTCGGTCGATATTCGATCGAGCTATGGAGGCGCGACTGTCGTCTTTCCGAAACCGTTCCACCGCACCAGCCTGTACCTCCAGCACCCGGTCTTTCAATCCTACCATTCCGAATCGGAGATGATGCGGTACGTGAAGAGGTTGGAAAATCGCGATCTTTCCCTGATGCATTCGATGATCCCACTGGGGTCCTGCACCATGAAGTTGAACGCGGCAGCCGAGTTGATGCCGGTGAGCTGGCGTGAGTTTGCCCATTTGCACCCGTTTGTCCCGGCGGATCAAGCACAGGGCTATCGGCAGGTATTTCAGGAGCTGGAGGCTTGGCTCTGCTCCATCACCGGGTTTGCAGCCTGTTCCTTGCAGCCGAACTCCGGCGCGCAGGGCGAATTCACCGGTTTGCTGGTCATCCGCGCGTATCAGGCTCATCAGGGCAAAAAGCACCGAACCGTCGCACTCATCCCCTCCTCGGCTCATGGAACTAACCCGGCCAGCGCCGTTATGGCGGGAATGAACGTTGTGGTGGTCAAGTGCGATGAGAACGGAAATATCGATGTCGGCGATCTGCGCGCAAAGGCGTCGGCCCACAGCGAGACGCTGGCGGCTTTGATGGTCACCTATCCTTCCACGCACGGTGTGTTCGAGGAAAAGATCAAGGAAATATGTTCCATCATCCATGAGAACGGCGGACTGGTCTATATGGATGGGGCCAATATGAATGCCCAGGTCGGCCTTACAAGTCCCTCCCTCATTGGCGCCGATGTCTGTCATATCAATCTGCACAAGACATTCAGCATTCCCCATGGCGGGGGTGGACCGGGGATGGGACCGATCTGCGTAACTGAACGACTGGCCCCTTACCTCCCAGGACACCCGGTCGTGACCACGGGGGGCGACCAGGGTATTCATGCCGTCGCTTCCGCCCCCTGGGGGAGCCCCAGTATTTTGCTGATATCGTATGCCTACATCCGCATGCTTGGTTCCAAAGGAGTGACCGACGCTACGAAGTATGCCATCCTGAACGCGAATTATCTGAAGTCGAGACTTGGAACGCATTACCCGGTCCTCTATCAAGGGGCGAACGGGAGGGTGGCGCACGAGTTCATTCTTAATATGAAAGAGTTCAAGCAAAAGGCCAACGTCGAGGTGGAGGATATTGCCAAACGGTTGATGGACTACGGCTTTCACGCGCCGACCGTCTCCTTTCCGGTTGCAGGCACATTGATGATCGAGCCGACGGAGAGTGAATCGAAGGCGGAACTGGACCGTTTTGCGGACGCGCTGATCGCCATCCGGAGGGAAATTCAGGAGATCATCGACGGTAAGGCCGATCCGGCCGATAACGTACTCAAAAACGCTCCTCACACCGCTGCACACGTCACGTCGGATGAATGGCGGCATCCGTACTCACGCACGGCGGCAGCGTTCCCTCTTCCCTCTCTCAGGGCCAATAAGTTCTGGCCGTTCGTCGGAAGGATCAACAATACCTATGGCGATCGCAACATCATGTGTTCCTGCCCGCCGATCGAAGAGTACGCAGAAACGGCCTCCTGAATGGTTGAGAAGATATGACCATCGAACAGGATGATGTTCTGGAATCGATCCTCCGGTCCACACGAACGATCGCCGTGGTGGGCGCGTCGCCGAAACCGTGGCGGGATAGCGGCTCGATTGCCAAGTTCCTTCTCGAGAACGGCTACACCGTGATTCCCGTCAATCCGAACTACAAGGAAGTGCTCGGCCTCCCTTGTTATGCTGACCTGCAATCCGTTCCGGGTCCGATCGATATGGTCGACATCTTTCGCAACCCGGATGAGGTGTTGCCGGTCATCGACCAGGCGATCGCTGTCGGTGCAAAGACCGTCTGGATGCAGTTCGGTGTGGTGAACGAAGAAGCGGCCCGTCGTGCGGAAGCGGCAGGGTTGCAGGTCGTCATGGATCGTTGCATTGCCGTTGAGTTTCGGCGTTTAATGAGGTAAACCCCGGTGGTTCATCAAAGCTTCGATCATAGGAGTGACAACAGATCGTGGGAGCAGGGAGGTCATGATTTTCGGTTTCGTCAGGATGATGGCATTGATTGCTCTCGTGGCGTCGCTCGCGTTCGGCGACGATCGGGAGGATACCGTGCTGGTGGTCAGGAACATCGTTATTGTTGGCAATGAAAAGACGAAGGAACACGTTATCCTTCGCGAGATGTCGTTAAAGGTGGGGGACAAGATTACCTCGACGGCGTTGGAATATGACAGGAACCGGATTTACAGCCTGCAACTTTTCAACCAGGTGGATATCAAGGTCACGGCGGAGGGTAGTGAGGCGACACTGGCTGTGCATGTATCGGAGCGCTGGTACATCTTTCCGGTCCCTATCCTTGGTTTCAAGTATCGTGATCCGGAGAAATTTTACTACGGTCTCGGATTCGTTCATGACAACTTCCGCGGCCGGAATGAGAAACTCTTCGGCTCGTTCGCTCTCGGCTTCGACCGGTGGGTCAGCATGTCGTACCAGAATCCGAAGATCACGGATGACGATGACATTTATTTCCGGGGATACCTGTCCCTGAGCAAAGTCCAGAATCAAAATGTATCGCAAGGGAGTTACGACCAAACTGTTCATACGGGAGAGGTCTCTCTTGGCAAGCGCGTGGGTCTCCATCATACCGTTCTTGGGACGGTGGGATATCGTCGCTGGAAAGTCTCCGACCCGCAACCAGGGAGGACGGTCTCGGCGACCGGGATTGACTCGTACGCCACATTTGGTGTGGGATATACGTTCGATACGAGAAATATCCGGGAGTACGCCACCGAGGGGGTCAGCCTCTCATGGTCGATGATGAGGTATGGAGTGGGGAAAGAGGGGATCGACTTGTTTCGTACGGGGTATGATCTCCGCGGGTTCCTCCTGATCGGTTGGGCGGATGCCACGTTGGGGGCACGATCCTTCGGCGGCTTCACGGCCGGCGGCATCGTTCCGTCTTACCTGCACTCGTATTTCGGTTACGACGAGCGGATCCGGGGGCATTTCCGCACCGTGTTGGAAGGGGAGAATATTCTGGGTCATTCGGTCGAACTGCGGATCCCGATCCTCCTGCCGCGGACGGTGACTATTTCCGAACTTCCGCTACCGCCGCAGTTCAGCGTTCTGCGTTTCGGGATGTATGGCGGCGTCTTCGCCGACGCGGGCAAAACATGGTTTCGCGCCGAGGGGATGGACGGACGCGCATGGTACTCCGGCTACGGGCTGGGGTTGCATTTCCTGTTGCCGTACAGTCTGGTGATGCGGACGGAATATGCCATCAATCACATGGGAACCGGACAATTCGTCCTGGATTTTGGAGCATCGTTCTAAGGCATGGAGTACTTCTACGTCGATCCGTCGGATGTTCAGGGGCCGGTTCTCATCATCCGGGGGGATGAGTTTAAACACCTTGTCCGTGTGCTTCGCAAGCGGGTGGGGGATCACGTCATGGTGACCGACGGCAAAGACACACAGTTTGAAGCCGTGATTCACGCGTTGCGGGAAGGGGAGGCGGAGTGTGAAATACTCGATGTGCAACGCGGGGTGAATGAGCCGAAGATCCATGTCACGCTTGCGGTGTCGTTGCTCAAGAACCCGGCCCGCATCGATTTTCTCGTGGAGAAGGGGACTGAGTTGGGCGTTCGCGCTATTATCCCCATGGTGTGTGAACGGACCATCCCAAGCCATGAGAAGCATGCACGCCTTGAAAAGATCGCGTTGTCGGCCATGAAACAAAGTGGCCGCTCCTTTTTGCCGAACGTATCCATGCTCTCCTCGTTTGAAGCGGTGGTGAACAACGCGGAGGAGTACGCCTTGCGGTTGATCCCGCACGAGAAGACGGAACAATCGCACTTTGTCGGGTCCGTGCTGAAGCACCATGCCCAGGCGAAGTCGGTCCTGATCATGGTTGGTCCGGAAGGGGGATTCACGGACGAAGAGCTGGCACTGGCGTCGGACCGTGGGTTCGTTCCCATTTCACTGGGGCCGCGGCGGTTGCGTACTGAAACTGCGGCGCTTTCGGCCCTCACCTGGGTGGTGGGGGGGATGTAGAGGGATGGTGGTGGTGGTCGGTCAAACGTAACCGGCGACCGGTTGCTGAACAACCTTATTCATATAAAACGGCTATGAAAATTATTATTGTGGGGGCCGGGGAAGTCGGGTTCCATCTGGCAAAGATTCTTTCCCAGGAACGTCACGATATCATCGTGATCGACAAAAGTGAAGAGCGGTTGGCGCGGGTGTCGGATGCGCTTGATGTTATGACGCTGGAGGGGAGTGGGAGCCGGGTCGGCACGCTTCAGAAAGCCGGTGCACCGGGAGCCGACATGCTCATTGCGGTGACGTCGATTGATGAAGTGAACCTCACGTCGTGTCTCCTCGCCCACAAGCTGGGGACGCGGAAGAAGATCATCCGTGTCAACGACCCGGATTTCCTGTTCTCCGAGGGTCCACTCAGTCCCCGCGACTTCGGCATCGATCTCGTGATCTATCCCGAGGGGCTTGCCGCGCAGGAGATAGTCCGTCTCATCCGGCGCTCGGCAGCGACCGATGTGCTCGAGTTTGCCGAGGGGAGGATTCAACTGATCGGCATCAGGATCGACCAGGAAAGCCCGTTGATTAATAAGACGCTCCGTGACGCCGTCGCGGAGTACGATGAAGTGCCGTTTCGCGCGGTGGCGATCCATCGCGGGCTCCGGACCATCATCCCGAATGCCGAAGAGATATTCCGGAAGGGGGACCAGGCCTTCGTGATCGCCAAGACGCAGTACGTGCAGGAAATGTTGAAACTTTCCGGCAAGGATACGGCGAAGCTCGAAAAGATCATCATCCTGGGGGGAGGTCGCATTGGGCAACATGTGGCCGAGGAATTGGAGGAGGAAATCTCTGTCAAGCTTATCGAATCGGGCAAAGAGGAATCACTCAAGCTGGCGGATGTTTTGTCGAAGACGATGGTCATCCAGGGGGAGGGGAAGGATCTTGATCTGCTGGCCACGGAGGGCATCATGGAAATGGATGCCTACATTGCCGTGACACGGGATGAGGAGGATAATATCATCTCCTGCCTGATGGCAAAGCACCTTGGCGTCAAGAAAATCATCGCGCATGTCGAGAAGCTTGACTACATTCCTCTGGCGAACACCATCGGCATCGATGCGCTCATCAACAAGAAGCTCTCGGCCGCCACGGCGATCCTGAAGTTCATCCGCAAAGGGGAAATCGTCTCCGTTGCGACGCTCCATGGCGTGGATGCGGAGGTGATCGAGATGGTGGCGCAGAAGGGTTCCAGCGTGACGAAACGCCCGTTGAAAGATCTTAAGTTCCCGGAGGGAGCGATCATCGGCTGCGTCATTCACGACGAGAGCGTCACGATCCCGATAGGGGCCACGCGCATAAGCCCACAGGATCGAGTTGTCGTTTTCACACTCCCCAAGTCGATCAAAGACGTTGAGAAATTTTTCAACTGAACATGCGCTTCCAACCGGTTCTAAAAATCTTAGGGTTCATGATCCTTGCCGTCGGATTTCTCATTCTGACGGCGATCCCCTTTTCGTTGTATTACGGCGAGGATTTCAACCCTCTTCTTTCCTCGGGACTGGTAACTGTTTTTGCCGGGCTCATCCTCACTTTGCTTTTTCGTCGAAGTCAGGTGGAGCTTCGTTCACGTGAGGCGTTATTCATTGTCGGGATCGGTTGGGTAGCTGCGTCCATCTTCGGGAGTCTACCGTATATCTTATCCGGTGTTCTACCATCATTTACCGATGCGTTTTTCGAGACTATATCCGGATATACGACGACGGGCGCGTCGGTGATTCGGAATGTTGAAGTGGTACCCCATGGAATTCTGTACTGGCGCGCACTGTCAAACTGGGTGGGGGGAATGGGCATTATTGTTCTTTCGCTTACGGTGCTTCCGCTCCTCGGGATGAGCGGCAAGCAACTCTTCAAAGCTGAAGTGAGCGGACCGACGAAGGACAAGCTTACGCCTCGTCTTGTGGAGACGGCGCGAGTGCTCTGGGGGTTGTATGTGCTGGTGACGGTGGCCGAGACAATCTTTCTCATGGCCGGAGGAATGTCATTTTTTGATGCCCTCTGTCACTCTTTCTCCACGATTGCCACCGGCGGTTTTTCGACAAAAAATGCAAGCGTTGGCTATTACAACTCGGTGTATATCGAAGTGGTTGTGATCATCTTCATGCTGATTGGAGGTTCAAATTTTGCACTGCATTATGCGGTTTTGAAAAATGGTGTGGCGGAGCTTTGGCGCGATAACGAGTTCGTGTTCTTTGTGTTCAGCTACTTGGTCGCCCTTTCTGTTATCACGGTTATTACAGTGTTGACCACCTATGACGGTCATTTCCTGCAAGCTCTGCGCGGTTCTGCATTCAGTGTCATGACGGTTATGTCGACGACGGGTTTCGCAACTGCTGATTTTGCAGCGTGGGCACCGCCCGCACAAATCATCCTCTTATTCCTTATGTTTCCCGGGGCCCTGGCCGGCTCCACCGGGGGAGGTATTAAAAATGTCAGAGTTCTGCTCCTCTTTAAAGCAGCCTTCAGCGAGGTGAAGAGATTGCTGCATCCCAAAATTGTTGCTCCCGTGCGATTGAATGGTATCGCGGTTGAGCAAACCACATTGATCACCATTGGCGGCTTTGTCATTCTGTATCTCATCACGTTTACTACAGCCGCCATCGTTCTGAGCATGACGGGCCTTGACATCGTGACTTCAATGAGCGCGGTCGCGGCATGCCTCTCCAACGAGGGCCCGGGACTTTCATCAGTCGGACCGATGGGAAATTACGCGGATCTTACTGCGTTTGCGAAGTGGGTTTTGGGCGGGTGTATGCTCATTGGCCGTCTGGAGATCTTTACAATTTTTGCCCTATTCAGTTCCTCGTTTTGGAGAAGATGAAAAGGCTTCGTCTAGCCCTGAAGAGACTTGTTGACAAAAACCAGCGTTTCCATCACCCCCGCCTCGACCCGTTGAGCGATTCCCTTCATCTGTCCAGCAGTCTCCTGCACGAAGGCCTCTTCCTTCAGTGAACTCAGATTAATCCGGACGTTAAGCGCTGCCCCGGAACATGCCGTCTGCAGCATGAGCGCGGCAACGCCTGCATCGGAGGCTGAGTTCTTATTCCCCTTTTCCGCGACGATTTTCGCAAGAGCGATGGCCTCGTCCGTCGGTCTCATCAGGTTCAGCGGCACAAGCGTTGCTTTGTTCGTCGCAGCCTGAATGGCGGCCGTCCGCCGCTCCTGGTCCCCCGGCGTTTCCTTCGGAAGGCCGAACGCGGCCATGACCTCCTTGAAGACTTCCGTATCTTCATCCACCAATCTTGCCATCCCGGCACGGAGTCGTTCGGACTGTTGCAGAACGGATTCCATC
>JACPUH010000019.1 GCA_016192345.1 Ignavibacteriales bacterium
ACATGGAAGCGGTCGAAGCCTCGTGCAAAGTCGAAGTTCAAGTAAGCAACGATGGCGATCGCAATGGCCAGGCTCAGGGCAACAATGTTGATGAGCGCGTATAACTTTTTCGCGCGGAACATGCGTATCGCGACTTTGAAGAATTGAGCCATCATGGGTTTTGTCTCCTATTCTTATTCATACCGCAAAGCCTCCACGGGATTCGTTCGCGTTGCCCGGTACGCTTGAATAATCACCGTCAAAAGGGCAATACTTAAGGCCATCACCCCCGCCCCAAGGAAGGTCCATGGGTCCACGGGATTTCGATACGCGAACCCCTCGGCTGCTAATCTGGAGAAGTTGCCTTTTTTTATCGCAGGCTTCAATCATTCTTTTGATCGCCGGAGCCCTTTACTCCAAAGGCCTCGACCAATCGTCCCGGCGAAACACCTCCACCTGGTGTTTGTACTGGCGCCGTTCGCCGTTGACGGTTACACCCACCTCGACGTAGTGGTCGGTTTCGATGGTGGGGAGTTGGATGGAGATTGTGCTCATAGGGTGCTCTTTACCTTACTCGGATTTAAGCGTATCGGCAGGATTGGCGCCAACCGCCCGAACTGTCTGTACAGCGATCGTCACTCCCGCACAGAAATAGATCAGCAGAATTCCCGGGAGAAGAACGGAAACGCCAAGGTCGATTCTGTGGGCAAATGACGTCAGGAATTCGGATGAAATGAACAAGCCGAGAGGAACAGCCAGGATCGTTGAAATCGAGAGTAGTGTCAATTCCCTCCTCGCCAGGAGGACGACCAAATTCCTCAACCCGGCCCCGAGAATCTTTCGAATTCCGATCTCCCTCGCCCGGCTTTCGACCTGGAATGTGACAATCCCCAAAAGGCCCAGGAGTGAAATGCCGAAGGCGAGCAATGCAAGCGATCCGACGATGGAGATCATATCTCCAAAAGTGTCGTACACTTCCTCAATGATATCTCCGTACATCCTGCCCTCAAACGGGTGGAAAGGATCAAGCTTCTTCCACGATTCTTCGAAAAACCTCCGGGTTTCAGACCTGTCGCCGTCGCCAAGCCTGACCGCAAGGACATTCCAGTTTGCCGGAGTGAATCTCAGCAACAGTGGTTCAAGCTCGTACGTGGCCGGCTTATAGTAGAAATCCTTCAGCACGCCGGCGATCCGCACTTCCATTGAATCTCCGACGATCAACGATCGTCCAACCGCGTCGAGGGGAGAACCGAGATTGAATCGCTCGACGAAACGCTCGTTGACGAGCACAAGACGTTCATTGGAACGGGGCAGGTCTTTGTGAAAATTTCCCCCGGCGACGAAGTCAAGGCCGAAGAGGTCGACAAAATTCGCATCGACGTCATAGTGCCGGACGCCGGTGGCCTCATCGGATTTCTTCACTCTGACATCACCTGACCCATCTTCCCAGGTCAGCGGATGATGAGACATGGCCGCTACGGATTTGACATTTTGCTGTTGTGAGAAGACCTGGGCTGCCCTCACTGCGTCCTGACCCTGAAGTCGCACGGTCATCGTGTTCTGCCATTGAAATCCGTATTCCATCGTCAGCGCATGGGTAACCTGCCGTTGCATGACGGTGAGAACAATAAACAAAACGAGAGCCATGGTAAACTGAAGAACGAGAAGAGTCTTTCTGAGTGTCAGGCCCGAGAATACCCGGACACGGGAGACATCTTTGAGAATGGCCGCAGGGCGAAATCCTGACATGACTGAGGCTGGCAGTATGCCTGCGACCAATCCGATGATGATGGTGAATCCGAGGAACAAGATGCCGATGATGGGCTGCACCTCAAGAGTGATGTCGGCGCTTTCCGCGATCTGCATGGTTTGGAATCCCGGAACCAGAACGGTCTGCAGGAATGCGACCGCGAGCAACAAGGCCGCCAGAGCCGTAAAGACCGATTCGCTCACAAATTGTATGAACAACTGTTGACGCCCCGCTCCGACAACCTTGCGCAGACCTATTTCTTTCGCGCGGGCAAGTGCGCGTGCGAGGGTCAAATTCGTATAGTTAAAGAGAGCGGCGATCATTCCGATCAGCGCCAGGCCGCTCAGGATAGTCAGCACCAATTGTGGCAGTGCACGCCCGACGTTCTGCGAAAGAATCCGTCCCGGGGAAATCTCTGTGAGGGGCTCAAGCTCAAACGTGTACCCCTTATCCCTGCTCTCCAATTCGAGCTGACCGTAGAATCGTTCCTGGGTTGAGGCAAGCAAAGGCTCGAGCTCCCCCGGATCATGTCCCGCTTTCAATTGCACGTAGCTGTAATTCGAATAGTAGTTGTTCCAGTTCGTGAGCACGGACCCCGTGCTTCCTTCGCGTTCGAGCACAGGAAGCGATGAGAGGGAACCCAGCATATCAAATTCCAGGTGGCTCTTCCCCGGCGGTTTCGCCAAAACACCCGTGACGACGAAATCCCCGTATCCGCGCAGAGTCACCGTCTTTCCTATCGCCTCATTTTCACCAAAGAGCTTCCCTGCCGTTTCCTGGGTGATCACTACTGAATGGGGGCGCACAAGAGCCTCTCTTGCTGTTCCCTTGCCAAGGGTGAATCCAAACACTTCAAAAAACGAGGGTCCGGTAAAGAATCCGTTGACGGCGACCCGGTTCGATCCGAGATTTGCTTCGCCAGACAATCCTCTCACAACATGGACAATCTTCCCGACCGCTGGACTCTCGGCCGCCAGCACTTCTCCCAGCGGGAAAGGTGAGGAGGCATAATTCTCAATTCCCCCGTCCTTCCGATGCGCATTGGTAAGAACCCTGTAGACATCGTCAGGGCGCGGATGGAATCTATCGAAGCTCGTCTGATCAACGATGATCATGATGACGAGCAGACAGAACGAGAGGCTGAGCGCTAATCCGAACACATTGATAAAGGCGAACAGTTTGTGTCGCGATGCATTCCGGTAAGCGACTTTGAAATAGTTAGCAAGCATGTGCTATCCTCCTTATGCAGTAATGGGCAAAGAACAATTGTGCTCCTTCACTTTAGGCGCTGATTGAAACCCTTGAAAGGCGAGAACCTGATTCGCCAGATCGTTCTCTTGAGTAAAGCCGTGGAAATCCAGATGTCTGACCTCGAGGTCTCGTCTGTGTTCTGCTTTCTGCTTTCTGCCGTCTGCCTCTCATTCATACCGCAAAGCCTCTACGGGATTCGCCCATGCCGCTTTGATGCATTGAAAGCTGACCGTCACAAATGCGATGAACAGCCCGATCAGCCCTGCCCCGACGAATGTCCAGACTCGGAGTTCGGTCTGATAGGCAAACGATTCCAACCACCATCCGGCTGCCCAGAACACCAGGGGCCAGGCGAGGATGTTGGCAAGAAGGACCAGCTTCAGGAAGTCCTTCGAAAGCAGTCCGACTATACTTGCCACGGATGAGCCAAGCACTTTGCGAACGCCGATTTCTTTCGTTCGCTGTTCCGCACTAAACGCGGAGAGCCCGAACAATCCCAGGCTCGCAATCACCACCGCAAGGATGGTAAAGAAGGTTATCATTTCCCCGATGCTCCGCTCGGCCTGATAGAGCCGGCCAAAGCGTTCGTCGAAAAAAGTGTAGGCGAAGGGGTGGGCCGGGTCGAACTCTGCGAACTTCTCCTCAAGGTACTGCAGCGCTTCGGATGTCCGCGCAGGATTCACGCGCACGACGAACGTCGTGAACCAGTTCGGCGGGGGGATGAAGAAAACCAACGGTGCTATCTGCTCGCGAAGAGACCGGAAATGAAAATCCTTTACCACGCCGATCACCGGGGCGGCGGCTCTCCCGATCGCGGGCATGGCGATGTTCTTGCCGATGGGATCCTGCCAACCGAGCTGGCGTGCCGCTTCTTCATTGACCAGGAATGCCGCTGAAGTATCGCTCGCAATCTGTTTGGAAAAACCCCTTCCCAAGGCCATGGTCATTTGAAATGTCGAAAGGAGGTCGTGATCCACCGCGAAGATCCGAATGGGAGGAATCTGGTCGGGTGGCACTCCCTCCGGAACGCACGGAATGCCGAAGTCGTTGCCGCCTGGCATATTTGCGGTAATAGACACGCCGGTGATGGAGGGATTCCTCAGGAGTTCTTCCTTGATGGCTGAAGAACGGAACGCGAGGGAGGGTTCCCGAATGGGGATCACCACCAGTTGTTCCTGATTGAATCCTAATTGCCTCGTCTGGATGAATTCCAGTTGATCATTGACGATCCCGGAGCCGGCGAGGAAAAACGCAGAGACGGCAAACTGGAACACCACAAGCGCCTTCCGAAGAAGTGCTCCTTTGGAACCTCTCCACTGCCCCTTGAGCACTTCCGCCGGTTGGAACGAGGACAGAATGAGTGCAGGGTAGCTCCCTGCAACAATCCCGACAAAGACGGTAATGCCGATCAGAGCACCGAACAGCGGGAGATCATTAAACCATGTCACGGAGATTTGTCGGCCCACCAGGTTGTTGAAGGTTGGCAGGATTAATTCTACAAGGGCGATCGCGCCGAACAACGCCAGGATGCTCATGAGCAACGATTCACCCATGAACTGTCCTGCGAGGGATGCTCGATTCGCTCCGGTGACTTTGCGCATCCCCACTTCCTTCCCCCGCTTTGCCGCACGCGCCGTCGAAAGGTTCATGAAATTCACACAACCGATCAACAAGAGGAATAAGCCGATGGCAGACATCACGTAGAGGTACATGACGTTGGAATTCGGTGCCATTTCCCGGAAGAGATTGGAGGTCAGGTGGATCTCCGTCACCGGCTGCAGAAAGGGTCTGTAGCGCGTCCCCTGGTCTCCCATGTTCTTTTGGAGGATGGCAGGAATCTTCGCTTCAACTGCTTCACGCGACGTCCCTTCCTTCAACATGAGATAGGTGTAGAATTGGTTCCACCGGATCCAATGATCGCGGTCCGGGTGGACCAGCGAACTCATGGATGCAAGAAACGTAAAAGTGAAGTGGGAATTCGGCGGGACCTCATCAAGGATCCCTGTCACCGTATACGGTGTTTGGCCATCGACCCGGATCGTTTGTCCCAGTGGGTCATCCTCCCCAAAATACCGTTCTGCCAGCTCACGCGTCATGACCATCGTATTCGGTCTCACCAGCGCGGTCGCTTTGTCTCCCTTCAGGAACGGAAAGCTGAACATGGAAAAAACGGCAGGGTCCGCGTAGAGACCCCCCGTTTCGTACAATCTCGTTTCGCCACGCTCCATCAGCGTCTGGCCGAAAAAGACGAACCGGGTCATGTCCTCGACCTCCGGCAGTTCCTGCTTCACGGCGGATCCCCACGGACCTGTCAGTTTTGCAATCCCGTCATAGGAAGCCCCTTCGACACGTGTGGCGAGCCTGTAGAGACGGTCAGCCTTCTCATGGTACCGGTCATAGCTGAGCTCAAACCGGACGTAGAGGAGGATCAAAATGCTGCATGCCATCCCAAGCGCCAGCCCGATGATGTTCAGGGAAGAGTAGATCTTGTGTCGCATCAGGGCTCTGAGCGCCACCTTGACGAAATGAGTTACCATGGCATTCCTTTCTATTTCCGGAAATGGGACGGATACTGGATGGCCTCTCTCACACCCGCATTACGTTTATTCCTTTTTCTACCGGCCACGATTCTATTCGTACCGGAGACCCTCGACTGGGTTCGCCAGCGCCGCTTTTACGACTTGATAACTAATTGCGATCAGGACGATGGCCATTGTCAGAATCGCAGCTGCGAAAAAGATGGTGGCGTCCAAAGAAATGCGATACGCATAGTTTTGCAGCCAACCGGACATGACGACATACGCCACCGGCCATGCAATCAAATTCGCAATCCCTGTGAGCAGCAAGAAATGCCTGGAAAGGAGGAAGAAAAGAGCCGGAACGGAAGCACCGAGGATTTTCCTGATCCCGATTTCTTTGGTGCGCTGCCCGGCCATGTAGGAAGCGAGGCCATACAAACCGAGACTGGCAATGAGGATGGCGATAATGGAAAAATAGCCCGCCAATGTTCCGACGCGCTGCTCGGCGCGGTACAGGTATTCATAATCCTCATCCAGGAAATTAAAAGAGAACGGTGCATCCGCGCCGAATTGCCTGTATGTTCTTTCGATAAAATCGACTGTCGACGCCATGGCTTCGGGCCTGATACGCATCACCATGGCATAATAACGATTCGGGGTCAACATCAGAATCAGAGGTTCGATCTTTGTTCGAACCGGCTTGAAATGAAAATCTCTCACCACACCGATGATAGTGAAATCGTTCAGTTTCTTGCCAACCGGATTCTTCACTCCCATAACCTTGACGGCCGTTTCATTGACGACCACGCTGAGAGAATCGGTCGGGTGTTCACGCGAAAAAAACCTGCCTTCCGCTATCTCCATCTTAAACGTTTTCGCATAATCCTCATCGACGTCCAGCATATGCATCAGCACTTCATCGGAGGGATTTTTCCCCTCCCAGGTCCAACCCGATCTCGCCCTGCCGACATACGTGGGAAGCTGGCTTGTGCGGGCGATGCTCACGACATCGGGGTTTTTCAGCAGTTCCTGCTTGATGATTTCGTTCTTTTTCCTCACCTCCGGGGTCATCCAGAAATATCCGATGTTTTCCTTTTCAAGTCCGAGGTTCTTCTTGCGCATGAAGTCAATCTGCTTCGACACCACGAGCGTACCGATGGTCATGATCACGGAAAGGGTGAATTGAATAACGACCAGTGTTTTCCTGAAGAGCGACCCTCCTGCCTGTGAGCGCCTGCCGCCTTTGAGTGCCGTGATCGGATTGAAGGATGACAGATACAGCGCGGGATAGCTGCCGGAGATGATTCCACAAAGCACCGCGAGCATGAAGAAACCGAAAAACAGGCCGGGGTCAAGACGACTGAGTGATAATACTTTTCCGGAAACATCGTTAAAAATCGGCACCAGCACCTCCGTCAACGCCAGTGCAGCGAAGAAAGCAAGGAGCGATAAAATAACCGCTTCGGTCAGGAATTGTTTCATAAGCTGATGCCGTTGTGCCCCGACCACTTTTCTCAGCCCGATCTCCTTAGCTCGTTTGTCCGACCGCGCAGTCGCCAGGTTCATAAAATTCATGCAGGCAATGAGCAGAACAAAGAGCGCCACCACAATGAATATTCGGACATACTGAATGTCGCCATGCCCACCGATATCTGCGGTATACTTGCCGGATGAGGAGAGATGAATCTCCGTCAAGGGTTGAAGATAAATCTCCGTTCCGCTGTTCTCCTGATTCGTATTGATAAGGTTGATGATTTTCTTGTCGACCTCCGTGTGGAGGATATTCTGTTGGAGCAAGACATAGGTATAGCACCAGTTGCTCCCCCAGTTTTTCATAGAGCTGCCCAACTCTTCGAGATAAAGAAAAGGGGCCAGGATGTCGTAGCGCAGGTGTGAATGTTCCGGGATATTTTTGATCACGCCGGTCACGAGGAAATCGTCGCGATTGTTGATTCGGAGAATCTGACCCAGTGGTTCATCCGTGCCGAAATATTTTTCAGCCGCTTCCTCCGTCAGCACGATCGAGTGCGGCGCGGATAACGCCGTCTGCGGGTCCCCTTTGACAAAGGGGAGTGTGAAGATCTCAAAAATATCGGGATCGGCAAAAGCCACCCCTTCCGTGAAAACCTTGTCTTCCTTTTTTACCGTCAGGCTGTTGAAACTCAATCTGGTTGATTTAAGGATTTCTGGAAATTGTGCCTTGAGAGCCGGCGCCAGCGGCGAAGGCGTCACCGCAACGGGAAAAACCTGTCCACCGGCGTAATACTGGTTTTCAACCACGCGGTAAATATCGTTCGCGTTTTGGTTGAACCGATCGTAACTCAGCTCATGCTGCACCCACATGAGAATGAGCATGCTGCACGTCATGCCGATAGTCAGGCCGGTGATATTAATAAATGAACTGGCCTTTTGCCGAACGAGGTTTCGCCAGGAGATTTTGAGGTAGTTTTTCAGCATTTGTCGACCTTTCTTTCATGCTATTCGTACCGCAGCGACTCGACAGGATTTGCCCGCGCGGCTTTCACTGCCTGCACGCTGACCGTGAGAAGTGCAATTACAAACGCCAAACTCCCGGCAAGGGCAAACACCCACCAGGTAATTTCCACCCGGTTGGCAAAATCCTGCAGCCACATATCCATGAGAACGTACGCAAGAGGCCACGAGGCAACATTGGCGATAACGATGAGCTTTAGGTATTCTCCGGAAAGCAACCCCACTACGCCCGCCACTGAAGCGCCAAGGACCTTGCGGACCCCGATTTCCTTCGTACGTTGCTCTGTCGAAAACGACACAAGTCCCAGCAACCCGATACACGCAACGAAGATGGTCAGCAGCGAAAACGCAAAAAAGACTTTTCCAAAACGATAGTCGGCTTCGTACTGTGACTCCAGACTCTTATCCAAAAATTCATACTCAAACGGTGTTGTCGGAGAGACGGCTTTCCATTCCGATTCAAGCAGCTTGATGGTTGCTTCCATATCTTTTCGAGGAATTCTCACGACAATGAACGAACTGGGGATGTCATAAGTATTCGAGCTATTGTGGAACAGAGCAAATGGCGTAACAGGCGAACGCAGTGTGAGAAAGTGGAAATCTCTCATCACCCCGATCACTTCGAACTCCCCGCTTCCGCCCGGATAGAGTATCGTTTTTCCAATCGGGTCTTCCCAGCCAAGATACCGTACGGCAGCTTCATTCAGGATCACTCCCGATGCGTTCGTCAAAAATTCCCTGGAGAAACCCCGCCCGCGTACTATCTCGATACCCAGTGTGCTCACCAAATCGTCATCGGTTTTATACGAAATGAGGTCGAATATTTTGTCTGCCTGGCCACCCGCCGTGTAGCTATCTTGAAAGCCCCCGTACGGCGGTATCCCGGTAGATACCGAAGCATTGATGATATGAGAATGATTTTTGATTCTCTCTTTATACACCTCCGCCAGGTCTCCCAACCGTTTATTCATGTTCGAAATAACGACCAGTCCGTCCTTTTGGAAACCCAGGTCTGCATTGCCGACATAACGCAATTGCCGTTCCACCAAAATGGTGCAGGCAATCAGTCCGATGGTAACCGTAAACTGGAAAAGCACCAAAATATTTCTCAACGACCACTGCCTGTTACTGAGACGAATTGTTCGTTTGAACGCATGCAATGGGAGGAACGAAGACAGGTACAGGCTTGGATAACTCCCCGCAAGTAACGCAACGACAACAGTGAGCGAGACGAGCGCGAACGGCAACCATGGAGGATTAAAGAAATGCATCTCCAGAGATTTTCCAGAGATGGTGTTAAAAGGCCCAAGCAACGCTTCGACTAAGATCAGGGCGACCACCATCGCAAGAGCGCTCAATACGAACGATTCGACGAGGAATTGGGTTATCAGCATCTGCCGTCCTGAGCCGAGAACCTTACGCATGCCCACCTCGCGGGCGCGGACTGCCGCGCGCGCGGTCGCAAGATTCATAAAATTGACACATGCAATCAGCAGGACGAAGCACGCAATCGTGGAAAAGAGATAGACATACATCCGGTTTCCGACTGGGCCAAGCCGGTTACCCGTATCCCCGGACCCGAGATAAATATCGGTCATAGGTTGGAACACGAACTGCCACCGCCAATTATTCTTGAAAATTTGATCGTACGTAATCTTCCCGCGCCGGGATTCCGAGAGGTGTTTCTTGACCACTTCATGAACTCGTTGTTGAACATACGGAAGGGAAGCCTCCGGTTCCAGGCTTGCGTATGTAACCATCTGCATCCACATCCAACTCCAATCGCGCCAGGCAACCTCAGGATACGATGACATCGACGTGAGGATATCAAACTGAATATGCGAGTTGTGCGGCGGTTGCTGGACCACTCCGGTGACTGTGAAGAGGTTCTGATAGGTCCCGTACAAGTCCTGAACTCGTTCCCCTATCATCAACAATTTCCCCACAGCCGGAGCATCCCCGAAATATTTTTTTGCCGACGTCTCCGTGAGCACAACGCTGTTCGGATACCGGAGCGCCGACCTGGCGTCACCCTCGAGCATCCTGAAGCCGAACAACTCGAACATGTTCGAATCGGCAGCAACGATGCCGTTCTCAGAGAAAAATTTGTCTTCCGAACGAACCACTGCGCTCGCCATGTTCCTGAGCCTTGTAGCTGCCGCAACACCCGGTACATCGCGAACCATCGCCCCTGCAAGCGGGGGCGGCGTTCCCGGGCCGATTCCTTCCCTGTCCTCCATTTTAAAATCCCAGTTCATCCGGTAAAGGTGCTCGACGTTGGGATGAAAACGGTCATAGCTGACTTCATCCAGAACCCACCCTGCAATGAGCAGCGTGGAGGCAAGCCCGACAGCCAACCCGACGATGTTAATTGCGGAATACAACGGATGCTTGGTCAGATTCCGAACAGCTATTTTAAGATAATTGGAAAGCATACGATCCTCTCATGAGTACGAATTGGTACTTATTCATACCGCAATGCCTCGACCGGGTTTGCCATTGACGCCTTCACGGCCTGATACCCGACCGTTGCCCATGCGATGATCAAGGCAAGCGAAGCAGAGAGCAATAATGTCCCTGCTCCGATTGAGATCCGGTAAGAGAAATCCTGAAGCCAAAGGTCCATACAGTAGTAAGCCGCGGGCAGGGCGATAATATTTGCCAGGACAACCAGTTTGAGAAACTCCTTCGAGAGTTGGGTTACGATGCCGCTTACCGACGCTCCGAGGACCTTGCGAATGCCGATTTCTTTTGTCCGCTGTTCTGCGGTAAACGCAGCCAATCCAAACAATCCCATGCATGCGATCACGATCGCGAGCCCTGCTGAATACCCCGCGATGTCGGTCAAACGCTCCTCCTGGCGATACTGCTGATAGAGATCCTCGTCCAAAAACGAATACCGGAAGGGGAGGCCGGGGGACAGTTCCTTCCAGATGCGCTCCAGCGAGGCAATGCTTGACTGGAGGTCGCCCTTACGCAGCCGGACTGAGATCACATTGATGCCGGCAATCGCACCACCATCGATGTTTTCGATCCCCCCTGCCAACGGAGCCCTGTCGAGGGCTAGCACCAACGGCTCCACGGGTGAGTGAAGCGAGTGGAAATTGAAATCCTTGACCACACCAATGACGCGGTGCGGGGGAAAGTTGGGCCCGGGAAGACGTTCGCCGATGGGGTTTGTCCAGCCGTACTGCCGGACCAACGCCTCATTGACGATGATCGCGTCTTTCATATCCGAAGTCATCTCACGCGAGAAATCTCGCCCCTCCGCAATGTGAAGAGCCATCGTTTTGATGAAATCATGGTCGACGGTGGAGCCATAAAATTCCCGGTACACTTTGTCCGTAGCTGTGTAACCCGCTTTGGCCCATTGCCTTCCCACCTGTGTTGCCGAGCTCGTGACGCCAACGACCTCCGGGGAGCCCAGGAGTCGGTTGCGCATGAGTTCATATGCCCGAGTACGCTGTTCAGGATTGCCCGGCGGTGTAATGACGACAACCTGTTCCTTGTCGAAGCCAAGGCTCTTCTCCCGCATGAAACGAATTTGGTTCAGCATGGTGAACGTCACCGCGATGAGGCTGATGGAAATGGCAAATTGCAGGACAACCAGACCCTGGCGAAGAACCTGGTTCCCTCCAACCCGTAATTGGCCTTTTAATGTCTCGGCAGGCATGAACCGTGCGAGCACAAATGCCGGATAGCCGCCTGCAGCCAGGCTGATAAGGATTGTCAGACCGGCAAAAAAAGCAATCGTGATCCCATCATACGAGAAGGTGAGGTCGATCCCGGCAAGATCGGCAAACGTCGGCAACAACAGTTCGGCCAGGACAATGCCGAGAATTAAGGCAAGGGTGCTCAGCAGGAATGCCTCCCCGAGAAACTGGCGCCGGAGTTGTTGTTGCCAGGCGCCCAGCACTTTGCGCATGCCGACCTCCTTCGCCCGTTTCGTCGACCGGCCGACAGCGAGGACGACAAAATTGATGCACGCGATCAGCAGAATGAGAACGGCGACCGACGCGAGGATGTACGAGTACAGCGGGTTGCTGGTCGGTTCACCTCCCCCCTCCACGTCGATGCCAAAATGAATTGCTCCAAGCGGTTGGAGGATCAATTGGACAAGCCCGGGCTCAAACACCTGATCGTAGCGCGCAAGGGCCGTTTTGGTCATCGCGGCCACGAGCTCTTGTCGATCTGCGCCGGGCGCCATCTGGAGGAATGTCTCCACAACGATGATCCCCCATGCTTCCAATGCGCGATCGGAGAAAAAGCCTTTCATCTTCTCAGCCGACAAGAGTATCTCAAACCGTACGCTTGAGTTTAAGGGAACATCCTCGGAGACCGCGGAGACAATGAAATCCTGGTAGTTCGGACCAAGTTGGATGGAAAGCGTCTTGCCGATAGGATCCTCAACTCCAAAGTACTTGCGGGCTATGGATGCCGACACAATCACCGAGCTTGGGTCCTGTAACGCCGTGCGCGGATCCCCGGCTTTCAGGGGAAACGTGAACATGGAGAGCAGGGACGGATCCGCCAGGTGGACGCGTTCTGTAAATGCCTCTGCCCCCGATCGGACGAGGAGCCGCCGGGGTATCACTCGCGCCATCCTCTCCACTTCCGGGTGGGTTCCTGCCAGGAGCGGGCCCAACGGAATGGGGGTGTCTCCAAACGTGTGCGCGGAGCGTGTCATCTCCTTCTCATGCTGTAACACACGAACGATGTTGTCCCGATTGCCATGCATCGAGTCGTAGGTCCATTCGTGGCGCACGAACAGGTAGATCAACAGGCAGCATGCGATTCCGACGGAAAGGCCAAAGATATTGATAAAGGAATATCCTCGATTCCTCACCAGGTTGCGAACGGCGATTTTTAGATAATTGGAGAACATGGAAGACTCCTTCGAAGAATTCAGAAATAAGGGTTCATTTCAATACTCCGACTGTCGGCTTCTGTTTTTTTGCATTCTGTAATCTGCAGTCTGCAAGCTGCAGTCTGCAATCTGTTTTCTGCATCCTGCCATCGGCACTATGCCTACCCATGCTCTCTCACTCGTACCGCAATGCTTCAACCGGATTGGTAAGCGCTGCTTTGACGGCCTGGAAACTGACCGTCAGCAATGCAATGGATAGCGCGATCCCTCCGGCAAGTGCGAATATCCACCAGCCGAAATTGATACGATAGGAAAAGTCTTGCAACCATCTCTGCATCGCAAAATATGCGACAGGCCAGGCGATAATGTTGGCAACAAAAACCAGCTTGATAAATTCTTTGGAAAGCAGCCCTATCACCCCGCCGACCGAAGCGCCGAGTACCTTACGAATACCTATTTCTTTCGTGCGCTGTTCAGTCGTATAGGACGCCAAACCAAACAACCCCAGGCACGCGATCAGAACGCTGAGGCCGGTCATCGTCGAAAAAACAGTTCGAAAGTTCTGTTCTGAACGGTATAGCTTGTCGATGCTTTCATCCAAAAAATAATAGTCGATGGGCCGGTCCGGGGAGAGGCGTCTCCAGGTTGCTTCCACCGCGTCCAGCGTCTGCCGCATGCTGCCCCCCGCTATCTTCACCGCAAAAAACCATGAACGGGAGGGAGTAAACACAAATGCAAATGGTTTGATTTCTTCGCGGAACGACGTGAAATGAAAATCCTTCACCACGCCGGTAACCTTCACATAGATCGGCTGGCCCTGGTTCTCCGCCCAAACAATGAGTTGTCCAACAGCCGGCTCCGGCACGCCAAGTTGTTTCACCGCTGTTTCGTTAAGGATAATCCCATCCATCGAATCCGAAGGAAACGCCGGAGAAAAATTGCGCCCCTCCTTCAACTCAATTCCAAGCACGTCGAGAAAATCGTAGCCCACGCTCAGGAAGTTCACCAACTGACCATTTGTAGAACCCTTGACCTGCAACGAATTGGTCCAATTCTGTCCACCAATCATGCCATCACACTGTGCGACACCGTTCACGTTGGAAACCTGGGCCAGCGCCTTGCGCATACCTTCCCCCCGGTTAGCCAATGAGCCGATATTGCGTAATACGATAACCTGGTCTTTCGAAAATCCGAGTTTCGCTGTCTGGATAAAATCAATCTGCTGCTGAACAACCAGAATCCCAACAATCAGACTGATTGCGAGCGCAAATTGAAATACCACCAGTATTCTCCGAAGGTCTACACCACCACGCCGAACTGCGCGCAACGACTTCAACATCGAGATCGGGCTATAAGAAGAGAGAACAAATGCCGGGTAACATCCGGCAAAGATGCCAAGAACCAGCCCGGCACTAATCGCCATGGGCCACACGTACCAACCGGAAGCGCTAAACAATGACAGGCTTTTCTGAGTTATTCCATTAAAAACTGATAAAGATATTTCTGTCAAGCCCAGAGCCATAACGGACGCAACAAGGGAGAGGAATACTGATTCGGAAAGAAATTGCACAACAAGTTCGTTTCGATATGCGCCAACGACCTTGCGCATTCCTACTTCTCTCGCTCTTGAGGAGGAGCGTGCCGTTGTTAAGTTCACGTAATTAATTCCTGCGATAACCGTCACGAACAATGCCACGGTAAGAAACACATAGATATATGAGCGGTCGCTATTTGGCTCTAGTTCCCATTTCAAGTGCGACGCCAGATGAATACCGTTGATGCCAGTGAGAGCTTGGGCATAAAAAACATTGTCGCTTTGCGGCCGATTCGCTTTGAAGAGAGCTTGAATTTTTGGCTCTACCGATGCAATTTCGGCGCCCGGCCTGAGCTTGATATATGTGTAGAAATTGTACCAACCAGCCCAAAGTGCATCCATTCCATAATTGCCCCGAAAATCATTGCCCAGGGAACGAATCGAAATTAAGAAGTCGAACTTGACATGTGATTGCGCGGGGACATCTTGCAGGACGCCGGTCACCTCCAACGAAAAGGTTCTGTCGAAACTCAATATTTTCCCCATCGGATCGTCATCACCGAAATATTTTTTCGCCAGGGATTGCGTGATGACGATGGACAACGGTTTTGCGAACACTGTACTCTTGTTTCCCTGCACAAACTGATAGGTGAACACATCGAAAAATGTGCTGTCAACGCGCAAGAATTTTTCCTCGTAAAAGGTCTTTTCCCCATAGGTAAGCATGGGCTTGAAGCCCCACGAGGGGTAAAGGCGGGTTGCCGTTTCGATTTCTGGAATTTCACGGACGAGCGCAGGCATCAATCCCGGTGGCGTTGTAGCGTCCGGCAAACGCGAGCCGTCTGCGTTCACAAAATCTTTTACCACCCGGTAGATGCGGTCGGAATCCGCGTGGAATGTGTCATACGATAATTCGTCTTGCACGTAGAGCACAATTAAAATGCAGCAAGCAATACCCGCAGCCAACCCGAACCCATTGATGAACGAATATCCCTTGTGCTTCAAGAGGTTGCGCAGGGCAATTTTGAAGTAGTTGGAAAGCATACGACCCTCGTTGTTGGTGATGTGAATGGGATTCGATTCACGTGAAAGAATTGCATTTATGCCTCAACGCTTCAACCGGATTGGCTTTTGCCGCCTTCAGTACCTGGCCGCTGATGGCCAGAAAAGCAACAGCCAACGCAGCGAACCCGGCAATGACGAACCCAAACTAAACAATTGGCTCGTTGATTGGTCATTTGGGTAATGGCCCTGTGATAGACTCGATCCAATTGATATAGCGCGACACTCTGACATAGTATTCGACTACTCCGTACCGTCCCGGGTTGCCGCCTGTGGCACGCGAACTCTGACCGGAGGTTCAGCTGCAATGAACAACCATATTTGGAGCAAAGAACAAATCAGCATAAACGGTTATTAGTTGTTGGTTTCTACTTTCGGGGCTTGTACTCCCAAAGCACATTCACAATTCGCCACTCCCCGTTCCACTTTGCCATATGCATGTAATCGATCCAGCCGACCATGACCGCCTTGACGCTGGCGGCGTTCTGATAAATGTCCAGAATAGAGACATCTTTTTGTTGCTGGTCTTTCGGAGTTTCCTTTCCGCCACCGCGTCGTGCTCCCTGGACGAGGTTCGTTGCCCCCATGGTACTGAGCCAACTATTACCGTTATCGTCCTTCAAGACGATCCGTTTGGCCAGTTCCGGATGAAGCGCTTTGGCCATTCGATCCCCATTCCCCTCATACCAACCCTCGACATAGTTGAGAGCGGTTTCTTTGATAGCGGCTGAGTCTGCAGGGGTTTGAGCCTGAGATGAAATAGTAATCGAAATGATAGCGAAAATGACAAGATTTCGTTTCATGTGGTCCTTTCAGTCATTGTTCATTCCAAACTGTTTACTCTTCACCGTTTGCCGTTCACCGTCCTGGCATTACACAGGTTTTCATTCATACCGCAATGCTTCAACCGGATTGGCCAGCGCGGCCTTGACAGCCTGAAAACTGACCGTCAGGAGAGCGATCAAGAGGGCTGCTCCGCCGACCAGCGCAAACACCCCCCATCCAATATAGACGCGGTAGGCAAAGTCCTGTAACCAGCGATTCATCGCGTAGTACGCAATAGGCCAGGCAATGACGTTTGCCACGAGCACCAGTTTGATGAAATCCAATGAGAGCAATTGAACAATGCCGGAAACCGACGCACCCAGGACCTTTCGTACGCCGATCTCCTTGGTCCGTACCTCGGCCGCAAAGGCGGCGAGCCCCAGCAGCCCCAGGCAGGCGATGATAATCGTCAAGCCCGCGGCAATGCTGAAGATTTTTCCGAATCGTCGATCCTGTTGATAGAAATCCTCGAGTCGCTCGTCGAGAAAATTAAATTCAAACGGGGTGACCGTATCGAATTGCTCATGCACTCGCTGCAGGTCGGCAAGCGTTTGTGAAATATTTGCGGTGTTGATCCGGCATGTAAAATAGTCGATGGCGACAAACGGGTTGCTCCAGTGTCCGAGGATTAACGGACCGATGGTTTCGTGGAGAGACTGGAAATGAAAATCTTTCACAACGCCGACAACCCGGGCGCGGAAATTCCCGGCAGGCACATACAGTTCCTTTCCCAGAGCCTGATCCCAGCCGAGGGCGCGCGCCGCCGCTTCGTTGATGATAACAGCAGAGGTATCCGTGCCCATCCCGCTTGAAAGGTTCCTCCCCTCCGCCAACGCTATCTCAAACGTATCGAGGAACCGTTCATCAATCGCCATGAAGGAGAACGACTGGGTATTCGTTTCAGAGCCATCCGCAGGAAGCGCCTGAATTTGTGTAATATTCTTCCATTCCCCGGGGACGCGCGAGGAAACAGAAACGCTCCGGACGGAAGAGACGTTCGCCATCTCGTTCTTGATCGAGACAAAGTCTCTGCGTGCAGCTCCGCTGTTAATATCGATAACAACGAGTCCGGACTGATTGAATCCCAGGTTCTTCCCGCGAATGTACTCGAGCTGGTTGAACGCGACAACGGTCGCAATCATCATGATAATGGAGAGACTGAACTGCACCACGACCAGGCTTTTGCGTACCAGGGAGGAACCGGATCCGGTTTGGCTTTCCCCCTTGAACACGGCGAGCGGACTCAACCGTGAAAGATACAATGCCGGGTAGCTGCCGGAACCGACGCCGACAAGAATCACCAATGCGACGAAGGCCATGGTGAGGCCTGCGTGGGATGTCCAATCAAGAGCGAGTTCCTTATCGGCCATCGCGTTGAAACCCGGGAGGGACAATTCCACCAGCAGGATGGCAAGGAAGAAACTCAAGAGGGAGATGAGGATCGATTCGCTGAGAAATTGACCGATTACCTGGCTCTTGAGAGCTCCGGCCACCTTCCTCATGCCCACTTCCTTTCCCCTTTTCATGGACCGTGCGGTCGCGAGGTTCGTATAATTGATGCAGGCAATAAGCAAGACGAAGAGGGCAATGGCCGAAACGATATAGACGGAGGCGATCTCTCCCTTATGGCTGTTCCGGTCAACCTCGAGACCGGCCGAACCAAAATGGATGTCCCTGAGAGGTTGAAGAGTCACTGTGCGTGATTCCTTCGGTGCGTCACCCAGGTGTTTTCGAACAAGCGCCCCGAGCCTGGCATTCAACTCCGCAACCGGAACATCGACCTTTGTCTGCACATAGGTAATAAACCCGTCCGAATCCCAGGAGTTGATGAAGCGATTAAAGCCTGGATTTGCCTCCAGCGTTGCAAACGAAAGCAACATGCTGAAATCGAGGTGGGAGTTCTTCGGCGGGTCTTGCAGAACCCCGGTGACCTTGAAGTCGCCAAAACGGTCGGTTGAGAGAAGCTTGCCGACCGGGTTCTCGTTGCCGAAGTATTTGCTCGCGGCGCTTTCCGTCAGAACCATGGTGCGCGGCTCCTTGAGGGCCGTTTGGGGATTTCCCTGGATCAGGGTAAAGTCAAACAGGTCAAAGAATCCGGGCTCGGCAATGAGGTGATCTCCTTCATAAAAACTGTTTGTGCCATATTTTACCGCCATCCTCCCAATGCCCGACCGGTCGCGCATGCGGACCATGGCATTCACTTCCGGAAACTCGCTCAGGAGTGCGGGTCCAATGGGCCCCATCGTGGTGGCGAACGAACGCGCTGCCCGGTCCGGTGATTGCCGCGTCTCCGTTATCCGATAGATTCGGTCCGCGTTTTCATGGAACGCGTCAAAGTTAACCTCATCCTGAACATAGAGGAGAATGACAATGCAGCAGGCGAGCCCGATCGCGAGCCCCACAATATTGATTGTTGAATACCCCTTTTGCTTGAGCAAGTTGCGCAGGGCAATTTTGAGATAGTTGGCGAGCATGGAACCCTCTTGGAGCAAGTTTAAAAGTTAGAAGCGGGAATTTCAGGGCAAATAAATGTTGCTGCCTTCCGCATTGTGGTTTTTGAATCCTGATGATCATTCACAGCGCAGTGCTTCCACCGGGTTTGCAAGCGCGGCGGCGGCCGCTTGGTACGCAATCGTCGCAAACGAAATAATCAATCCAGCCAATCCTGCCAGAAGAAACGGCACCATGGAAATAGGGACGTGATAGGCGAAGTTCTGAAGCCAGCGATCCATTCCCACATAAGCGATGGGCCACGAGAGAAGGACCGCAATCCCGATCAGCAGGAGAAACTCCCTTGTCAAGAGCCCGACGAGGCCCGGGACACTGGCCCCCAGGACCTTTCTGATGCCGATCTCCTTTGTGCGTTGAGAGGCCGCGTGTGAGGCAAGCCCGAATAAACCGAGGCATGCGGCAACGATCGCCAAAATGGCAAAGTAGGCAAAGACCTCCCCCAGCTTCTGATCTGCCCGATGAAGCTGATCGAAATCCTCGTCCACGAAATAGTAGTCAAATGGATAGTGCGGCGATGTTCTTGCCCATTCGTCCCGAATGAATTGCACCGTCTCACTCACATCACCCGGTGCAACCCGAATCGTAACAAGGTTCATTTTAGGCGCAGGCATGACGGTCAGCATTGTTTCTTCGATTCGATCGTGCAGCGATTGGATGTGAAAATCCTTCGCCACACCGATGATGAACCCCTGTTTCTGCGTGCCGGCGTGATACATCGTGAATTTCTTACCAATGGCCTCCCGGGGAGATCGGATTCCCTGGGCCCGGATCAGGGCTTCGTTCACGATGAACGATTCTGTCCCGTCGGTCGGAAGGTCCGTTGAAAAGCCCCGTCCCGCCAGCAACTCGATGCCGTACGTATTCAGAAAATCCTCGTCGACAAACATTCTGTAGGCGCCTGATCTCTCATGATCCTCCAGCTGGAATCCAACGCCGTTCCCCGCCCGCCCGGGCACCTGTTCTGTCAAAGTCACACCGAGTATCTTGGGGTTTCTCTGAAGCTCCTGCTTGAACACCTGACGTTCTCCGCGTATCTGATCGTTCAAGGGAAGAACGAGCATCTGTTCACGTTGAAACCCCAGGTTCAAGCTGCGGACGAAGTTCATCTGCGAAGAGACGATGCCGGTACACGCCATCATGGCCACCGAGAGCGTGAACTGGAGAACAACGAGCCCCTTCCGCATGAAAGCGGTTCCGGCCACTCCCCCGCGAGACGAAGAATGGAGAACAGAAACCGGACGAAACGATGAGAGAACGTACGCCGGATAGCTTCCCGCAAGCACCCCCACAACCGCGATCAATCCAAGAATCAGCCCGATGCCCTCCGGGCTTGCAAGGGACAGCAATGAAAGATCCTTCTCCGCTATACGGTTGAACACGGGGATCATCACCTCCACAAGAACCAAACCGACTACAACGGAACTGAACGCCAGGAGTATTGATTCGCCGATGAACTGGCGGATCAACTGGGTTTTCTGTGCCCCCAGGACTTTGCGCATTCCGACTTCACGGGCCCGCCTGGTCGATCGGGCGGTGGAGAGATTGACAAAGTTGATGCAGGCAATGAGGAGAATAAACAATGCCACTGCGGACAGGATAAAGACGATCGACGCGTCGCCCGGGATTTCCATGTGACCGTTCAAATTGGAATTCAACCGGACGTCATGGAGAGACTGAAGGTGGATCGAAAGAGTGGTCTTACGCCCCAACTGCCCCTCGAGAAAATTCGGGAGCTTCGTTTCCAAGGCTTGAACGTCGACGCCCGGCTTGAGCAGAACAAACGTAAAGATTGATTCGAGGCTCCAAGGACGAAAGGATTGTGTTTCGCTCGTCATGGATCCGACAAGGTCAAACTGAATGCTGGAGTTCAACGGGAGGTTCTCGGCGATGCCGGTGACCGTAAAATCGACGAATCGACCGTCATTGTTCTGGTCGATGGAGAGTTTTTTCCCCATCGGTTCTTCGTCGCCGAAATATTTCCCGGCGATCGACCTCGTGATCACGATACTGTTTGGAGCAACCAGCGCTTTTTCCCGATCTCCAGCGATGAACGGGAAGGAGAACATCCGAAACAAGGTCGAATCGGCCAGCATGAACCTTTTCTCGTAAAAGCGCCGATGTTCGTAAGCAACAACCCGCTTTTCGTTCCAACCAAACTTTCGAAATCGCACAAAGCTCTCCATTTCGGGGAATTCTTTTACCAGGGACGGACCGGCTGCGATTTGACCGTTGGCGTTCGTGGGCCGACCGTCTCCCGACATCCCCGTGTTGACCCGATAGATCCGGTCTTTGAATGCATGGAACTGATCGAACGAGCGCTCGTCCTGCACAAAGAGAATGATCACGATACAGCAGGCTACCCCGATCGCAAGGCCGGAGATGGTCAGCAGGGTGTACAACGGCTGGCGTTTCAGGTTACGGATGGAGATTGTGAGATAGTTAATACCCATGGTATTTATTCTTCATGTCTGAGGATTTCGTTCACTGGAGTTGGTGTTTACAATGCTGTGCTCTCCACTCCCCTTTCTTACTCGTATCGGAGTGCTTCCACCGGATTTGCCAACGCTGCTTTTAGGGCTTGCATGCTCACGGTCAGCAATGCGATCAACAACGCCAATCCGCCTGCCAGGACAAACACCCACCAGCCGATCTCGATACGGTACGCAAAGCCCTCCAGCCACCGATCCATGGCCCAGTACGCCAACGGGGTCGCAATGATCAACCCGAGGAGTATGAGCCTCGCGAAATCCCCCGACAGCAGTTTCACAATGCTGCCGACCGAGGCGCCGAGTATTTTTCGCACACCGATTTCCTTGGTGCGTTGTTCGGCCATGAAAGCCGCCAACCCAAAGAGACCGATACAGGCGATCAAAATCGCCAGGCCCGCCGCAACGCTGAAGATCGTCCCCAGTCTCTGGTCACGCTCGTACAGGTTCATCCACCATTCATCCAGAAAGCCCAGCTCGATGGGATTAATCGGATCGAACCGTGCATGCACCGCGCTCAGGAAGTCGATGGTCTCCTGAACATTTTCACCGGCGATGCGCATCGTGAAGTAATCGATGCCCCACAGCGCATGGCGGCCCCCGGCCGGCATGAATCCCAGGGCGAGAGGTTCAATACGATCATGGAGCGATTCAAAGTGGAAATCCCGCACAACGCCAATCACAATCCCGGTGAAGTTCGAGGACGAAAAGCGAACGGTCTTCCCGATAGGGGATTCGGTGAAAAGAGCCTTTGCGGCCGTTTCGTTCAGGATCACCGCGTTGGAATCCGATGCGAATGCGCGGGAAAAATTCCTCCCCTGCGTCAGATCCATTTCGTACGTCCGGAGAAAATCCTCATCCACGCCGTTGAAGACCATGCGGACCGATTCAGACGCCGGTTGATCGGCTCTCGTGACACCAAACCTTCGATAGCTTTTCCAGTCGCCCGGAACCCTCGACGAGACCGCAACGCTCTTGACCGAGGCGTTGCGCAATAATTCGTTTTTGACATTTATGAAATTCTCCTGCACGCTGTCATGATTAATGTCGAACACCACCAATTGATCCCTGTTAAAGCCGAGTTCCTTGGTGGTCACATACCCTAGCTGACGGGAGACAACGACGGTGGCAACAATCATAACAATCGTCACCACGAATTGCAGGACCACGAGAGCGTTCCTCAGGCGAACACCTCCACGCCCGGTTTTTGTTTCGCCCCTCAGGATAAGGCTCGGCGTCAGACCGGATAAATAGAATGCAGGGTAGCTCCCGGCGATGAGCCCTACCAGGAGGGCAAGCCCGATCAACGCGCCCAGAACGGGCGGAGAAAAGATGAGGGCGATGGAGAGGTCGTTTCCCGCAAGGGAATTGAATGTGGGCAGGGCGAATTCAACGAGTCCGATGGCCAAAAGAAAAGAAATTAGAGCCTGGACAATTGCCTCGAAAAGAAACTGGCCCGCCATCTGCAACCGGTCAGCACCAACCACCTTGCGCAGCGCAACCTCCTTTGCCCGCTTCATGGCCCTTGCTGTCGCGAGGTTCATGTAGTTGACGCACGCAATCCCCGCCACGAAGAGCGCCAGAAGGAGAAAAATCCGGACATACATCATGTCCCCTTCCCGAACATTCAACTCGAACGCAATGTCAGATGACCCGAAATGAACGTCGGTGAACGGCTGCAGGACAAATCCTTTGGTATATCCTTCTTCCTCCGGTACATACTTTTTGGTGAATGCCGCCAGTTTCGATTCGACTGCCGACTCCATCCCCTCATCCTGCAACAACACATACGTCGAGGCCTGATAGTTATCCCAATCTCGTATCCATTCACGGGACGATTCGAATCGCTCGAGCGTCGATGTTGAAATGAGAAAATCAAACTGGAGATGCGAATTTGCAGGGAGGCGTTTGAGAACCCCCGTGACGGTGTAGGTGCTCATCCCGAATTCCGGAAAATCTTCCGCTTCGATGTAAAGTCGTTCGCCCACGGGGTTTGATTCTCCAAAGAGCATTGCTGCCTTGTCCTCCGTCAACACGACTGCACCCGGTTCTTTCAACGCCGCCGCGGGGTCCCCGTAGAGAAAAGGAAAATCGAACATGTGAAATGTTTCGGACCCGGAGAAGAAGTAATTTCGTGCAATGAGGCCGGTCTGGTTCGATGCTTCCCGTTTGACCGTAAGCCGCCATCCCTGCAGGAAATGGGTTGAGGCTTCCACTTCCGGGAACTCCTCCTTCAGCGCAGCGGCAAGGGGCGGCATGTTTCTCCCGATCGTCCGTTCTCCCTGGACCGTTCCCTGGATGTAGTTCACTCTGTACAACTTTTCCGCATTCTTATGGAAGCGGTCAAACTGCAGTTCGCTGTACACATGGAGAAGGATGAGCATACAGCAAGCAATGCCGACTGACAGTCCGGCAATATTGATCGCGGAATAGACTTTGTTCTTTTGAAGATTCCGCAGAGCGATTTTGAGATAGCTGGAAAACATGGAAACTCCTTTCGAAGAATTCAGATCAAAGTCTCATATCTGCCTTCTGCCCACTGCATTGCTTCCCGCCTGTCATTCATATCGCAGTGCTTCGACCGGATTGGCCAGTGCGGCCTTCACCGTCTGCAGGCTCACCGTGACCAACGCAATTATCAGGGCCAGTCCACCTGCCCCGACGAACAACCACCACTCAAGCTCCACGCGGTAGGCGAAGTTTTCCAACCAGCTTGTCATGAAATAATACGCTGCCGGCCAGGCGAACAGATTTGCCAGCAGCACAAGCCGGACAAATTCTTTTGAAAACGACGCGGAGATATCGACGACAGACGCCCCGAGTATTTTTCGAATGCCGATCTCCTTGGTTCGTTGTTCCGTCGCAAAGGCGGCGAGGCTGAGGAGCCCAAGGAGCGCAATACCAATCGTCATGGCCGAAAAGGCAAGGAAGAGCTTTTGAAACCGTTGTTCCGATTTGTACAGCTGGTCGTAGGACTCATCAAGGAACCAGTAATCAAACGGCGCGTCCGGAGCCACCCGTTCCCATGCACCACGGAGTGCGGTCATTCGTTCGGACATAGCGCCGGGCGCGAGGCGGACGGACAGAAACGAAAAACGATCCCGCCACGGTTCGTTGGTCAGGATCAACGGTTCCAGCTTATCGCGAAGGGTTGCATAATGAAAGTCCTTCACCACCCCAATGATCTGATGCTCTCCGTTCCGCCTGATCCTCTTCCCGATCGGGTCATCCCAACCAAGCTCGCGGGCAAGCGTTTCATTGATCATATATCCCCCCCTCTCGGACTGAATTTCCCGGGAGAAGTTCCTGCCGCGAACGACCGGGATGTCGAATGTTGAGAGAAACTTCTCATCGATATCCACGACGTTGATCATCATCGGCGACGAATGACCTTCGGGGAAGTAGCCGTTGCTGGTAAAACCGTCCGAAGGCACATCCGAAGACGCGGCCACGCTGACCACTCCCGAGACGGCTGAGAGCTCTTGTTGAAGTTCCTCCGCCCGCGTCTTCGCGAGATCACCAACAAGAGGGAACACGACGATACCTTCCTTTTGAAATCCGAGATTTTTGCTTTTGGTAAAAGAAAGCTGGTGCGTCACCACCCCCGTGCAAACAATCAAGGCAATTGCGACCGCAAACTGGCCCACAACGAGAACGTTGCGCGATCTACCCATGAGTTTCCCGGAATATGTCATTCCCTTCATCGTATGAGTCGATTGAAGGGATGAGAGATAGAAAGCGGGGTAACTCCCCCCCGCCAGGCCAACCAAAACGAACATGGCCATTAACGCGGCTGTCGTCTCGAGATCCACCATGGGAGGCAATGACAACTCCTTCCCCACAACCTCCTGATACGCGGGGAATATCAACTCCGCGAGGAAAAGTGCGCCGATGAGGGCAAGAAAGCTCGCGAGGAACGATTCGCTCAGAAATTGCCCGATCAATGTCGAGCGATGCGCTCCGAGGATTTTCCTGACCCCGATTTCCTTTGCGCGTCGCGTTGCCCGCGCCGTCGTCATGTTGGTGTAATTCACACAAGCGATCAAGACGACGAGTCCCGCTACCACGGCAAAAACCGCGAGGTTCGTCCTGGTCGATTCCGAACCGGGACTGTAAAAAAGATGGATCCGCTCCAGGGGCTGCAAGTACGGCTCATAGCGAACGCCAATACTCTCAAGGCGGGAATTGATATGTTTCCACATCAGTTCCGGAAGTTTAGCCTCCACCTCCGCGGCGCCCGTACGGGATTCGAGCATAACGTAACAGGCATATTGATTTCCACCATCCCAATCCAGGAAAAGATTCGGATCCTCGGAGAGTGTGGAAAAGGAAACGAGCGCATCAAACTGAAGATGCGAATTTGGCGGCGGATCGTTCACAACTCCGGTAACGGCATACACATCTGCCGCATTGATACGGACAGACTTTCCTACCGGGTTCTCTTCTCCGAACAGCCTTTGAGCCAATCCTTTTGTGAGGAGAATCGAATGCGGTTGCACGAGCGCGTGTTCACGAGATCCAGACAAAAGCTCAAAGGAAAAGAGTTCGAAAAATGTCGAATCGGCGTACCGGAGTTCTCCCGCTTTTAACGTTTTGTCCGAATAAGAAAGATGCGCCACACGAGCTGATGAGACCCGGGTAAAGGATTTCACTCCGGGGATTTCCCGCGCCATGGCAGGACCGAGTGGAGGGGTGAAATACGGGCCATCGCCTTCCACCTTTCCCTGCTTGAAATGGCGGATGGAGACACGATAGAGATTGTCCGCGTTCGCATGAAAGGAATCGTACCTTGATTCAAACCTGATGTACAAAAGTATCAGGAGCGCCGCCGCCATGCCCATCGCCAGACCCGCAATGGTGATGAGGGAATACGTTTTGTGCTTCAGAATCGCACGCAGCGCCATCGTAAAATTGTTTGAGTTCATAACCCATCCTCTCAGCGACCCGTCATTCCCTTCTTGAACGAGGGAACTTACGAACCGGCGTTCTCAATGCAACTCCCTCCGAATTGTGGTTTGCCCTACTGTCCCCGACTTTTTTTTCTACCGCTTCTCTCCCGCTCTGGTGGTTTCAGACTCCGAGGCTATTCATATCGGAGCGCTTCCACCGGATTCGCCAACGCGGCTTTGACGGCCTGAACGCTCACGGTCAGAAGAGCAATGAAAAGGGTCAATCCACCTGCCAAGGCAAACACCCACCAGGCGATTTCGATCCGGAAGGCAAAATCTTCCAGCCACAACGACATCACGTGGTACGTAACCGGCCAGGCGAGTACATTTCCAGCACAGACAAGGAAAACGAACTCCTTCGTGAGGAGCCCGACAAGGCTGGTGATGGACGCACCGAGCACCTTGCGGACACCGACTTCTTTCAGGCGTTGCTCCGTGGAAAACGACACCAGTCCGAACAATCCCAAACACCCAATGAGGATCGTCAGTATGGCAAAAACACCGAAGAGTGTCGCAAACCGCTCATCGTTTCGATATTGCTCATCGAACCGTTCATCGACAAAATAATAATCAAACGGATTTCCAGGGAAGATCGTTGTATACACGCGCCGAATGTCGGCAATAGTTTGACCGAGATTGATGGAATTGACCTTCAACGCAAGTTTCGACCCCGCTTGTGTTGGCGTAAAGAGGACTGCCTCGCGCGGGGAATGCGCAGACGACCAGTTAAAATCTTTATATACTCCGACGATGCGACACTGCTCTCCCCCTATGTGGATCAATTGGTTCAACGATTGTTCCGGGAAATCGAACCGTAAATTCCTTATCGCGGTCTCATTGGCGATCACCGGCGTTGGTTGGCCCTCCACTCCTCGAACCGCGTTGCTTTCAAATCCAACGCCTGCGATCAACTCCAGGTCGAATAACTCTGCAAAGCCGGAATCGATCCACGCCATCGCTCCGCGCACACCCGTGGAGGGGTCAGCCGTTGATTGCCTCAGCCCCGAGCTATACCAATTGAATCCCTCCCCCGGCAACGCTGAAGACCTCGTTATTTGCTCAATAGCCGGAATTTGGCGAAGTTGCTCCATCAAGGTACCCATCATAATCGTTTTCTGTGCGCCTTCCGGAAGAACGGTAGGGCCCCGCACGGCCAGAACCCGGTTCAGATTCATCCCGATGTCCATGTGCCGCACATAGTTGAGCTGATCGTGCACGATGGCCGTACCGGCTAACAACACGACGGCTGCTGCAAATTGGAACACGACCAGTCCCTGACGCAAGCGGATCCGGAGAAAGGAAGATGTTCCGCCTTTCCCTTTGAGCACGGAGGCAGGCAAGAAGGATGAAAGGACAAAGGCCGGGTAAAGGCCGGCGAGCAATGTCCCTGCAAGGGAGATCGCAGCAACCGCCCCCCAGAACTCCGGTCGCGACAGCAAGTCAATTGTCAGTTGCGTTCCGGCCAGCTGGTTCAGCATGGGGCGCAGAAATTCGGTAGATACTAAGGCAAGAAGAATTGCCCCAATATTTGTGAGCGCCGATTCCACAAGAAACTGAAGGACCAATTGCTTTCGTTGCGCGCCGATCGTTTTTCGAATTCCCACTTCCCGGGCACGATCGAGGGAACGGGCCGTGGAAAGATTGACATAGTTGACAAGGGCAATCAAGAGTGTCACCACGCCCACCACAATGAAAAAGTACACGGTACGATAGCTTCCGGAAATCGCCTTGGGAGCAAAAATACTACCGTTGAGATAAACGTCGCGCAACGGTTGGGCATTCACACGAACGGAGGTCTTCGTTCGCTCGAAGTGCTCCTTCCGATGTGTCATGACGACATTGGTAAATTTACGTCCGACCTCCCCAATATTCACTCCAGGCTGCAATTGAACGTACGTAAGGAAATTGCTCCAGTGCCATGCCAGGGTGGGGTCTTTGTACCCGCTTTTTTGAAGGAGGTCAGTCATGGGAAGAAGGAAGTCGAATTGCAGGTGTGAGTTCGTCGGGACGTCGCGCAACACGCCGTTCACCCGGAACACGCCCTTGATCCATCCCGTCACGTTGAGTGTTTTTCCGATCGGGTTGTCTGTTCCAAAGTACTTTCGCGCGGCAGATTCGCTCAGGAGCATTGTGCCGGATTCTACGAGCGCAGTACGGAGATCACCGGAAACAAGGGGGTACGTGAACATCTGCAGGAATGCGGGGTCTGTATAGTACACGCTTTTTTCTTCAAACACTTTCTCGGGGTGCTCTGCGGAAGAAATCACCGGTATATTGTAATCCGGGTGAAGCCTTGCAAAACGGACAACCTCCGGCACCGCTTCATCCAGCGCCGGCCCAAGCGCATAACCCTCAAGAGCTTCCGTTCCTCCGCTTCTCGACCCGGTTTCGGTCACACGGTACAAATCGGGAAAATTCTCGTTGAACCGGTCAAAACCGTACTCGAAAGTGACGTACTCAAAAATGAGGAGACAGCAGGTCAGTCCAAGACTCAAGCCGGTGATATTGATGGCAGAGTAAACCTTCCGCTTGAGAAGGTTGCGGAGCGCGATTTTGAGGTAGCTTCTAAACATGGAATTGCTCCTTGATATTCTCCGTCACCACATGTCCGTCGAAGAGGTGGATAATCCTGTGGGCGAACTCCGAGTCATGTGTGGAGTGCGTCACCATCACGATCGTCGTCCCGGCTTCGTTCAACTGCGTCAGGAGTTTCATCACCTCGCTGCCATGAGCCGAGTCAAGATTTCCCGTCGGTTCGTCTGCGAGAATCAATTTTGGTTTCGCGACGATGGCACGAGAGACCGCCACACGTTGCTGTTGTCCGCCCGAAAGCTGTTGGGGAAAATGGCTTTTCCGGTGCATGACACCCATGTGCTCCAGAACTTCGTTCACGCGCTTCTCACGTTCCGCAGAAGCGACACCGAGGTAGAACAATGGGAGTTCGACATTCTCAAATACCGTCAACTCGTCGATGAGGTTGAAGCTCTGGAACACAAAGCCAATGTTCGCTTTGCGCAAATTGGCCCGCTGTCGCTCTGTATACTTTGAGACCTCATGGCCGACGAAATGATACTCCCCGTCGGATGGGTTATCGAGGAGCCCGAGGATATTGAGCAAAGTCGATTTCCCACAGCCCGACGGGCCCATAATGGCCACGAATTCGCCTTCGTTGATCTCGATGTTGACGTTGTTGAGGGCGGTCGTTTCAACCTCGTCTGTTGCGTACATACGTTTGAGATTCATAGTCTTAATCATAAAGCCAATCTCCTTGAGTAATAGTGGGTTGGGTTGTTTTTCATAAGATCCTTGAGAATCGCATTCTGGCTCAACAGGAAAAACCTGTTGGATTTTTGACCCGGTAGTTCCTGCCCGCCTTGAAGAAGTCAAGGGCGGGGGCGGTCGTCGGCTGAATCAAAAAAATCTGTACTAACAGTGGAAAATGAGAATAAGGCTTTCGGCCGCTCCCCTGGTGGGACCCGCTCGCGCGGGGAAGGAGTTGCCGACGTCCCTGCAGGACGTTTACACGTGAATCGACTTTTTGATGATCTGAAACTCCAAGTCAAGCTGGCGGGACTCGGGGGTCGTCAGGAGCCCGTCGGCTTTTGCCTGCTGGACGAGCTGCTCCAACTGTTCAACCGACTCTTTCGCCTTTCGCTGTGCATCCCGGCCAACCCCAGCCTTGCTGGAATCGAACGTCATGACAAGCGTAGTGAGAAGTGACAGGCATGATTCCTGGATGCGCTTCGCCAAATCCCCCGAACGCTCCCTGTCGGGGAAACTCTTTGAAGAACGATGAAGCGTGAGTGCAAGAACCCGCGCTTCTTTCCATGTCGGAAGTTCATGAAAATCCATAACATCGAGGAGGAAAGTGTTCATTTCTTAAGAATCAGTTTGTCGATGTCGCCGAAGTTGTCATAGGACGAGGTGATGACCTGCTCTCCCGGCTGCAAGCCCTCGATCACTTCGAAGACCTGCGGGTTCTGCCTGCCGAGCTTGATGCTGCGCTTCGTGGCGTTCTCGCCCGACGGGTCGAGCACGTACACCCATTGTCCCCCCGTCCTTTGATAAAACCCCCCACGCGCCAGAAGCGTTGCTTCGGAGAGGTCACCAAGCTCGAGACGGATCTGCAAGGTCTGCCCACGACGTATTCCCTGCGGGGTTTTGCCCGTGAACTCCATATCGACTTCGAACCGTCCGTCCCGTACTTCCGGGTACACTTTCTTGATAACAAGACGGAACGTGTTTCCGGCAAGGTCGAACTCTCCCTCCTGCCCGATGTTGATCCGCGCAATGTAAAACTCATCGATCGCTGCACGGACCTTGAAATTATCGAGCACGTCGATCTGTCCCAACCGCTGGCCCGGCGATTTCGACTGGCCTATCTCGGCGTTCAACGATGTTAATTGACCGCCGATGGGCGCGCGCAGGGTGAGGTTGTCGATACTCCTCTTCACCATCTCTAAGTTCATCTCGAGCCGGTCGATCGACGATTCGAGTTGGGTCAACTGGTTCACCCGGAGAAGGGAGTCCTGCCTGAAGTTCTCCAGGGCAAGCACCCTCCGACCGAGCCAGTACTCATGTTCATCCCTCGTGCGCTTGAACTCCTCCGAGGAGATCAGGTTCTTCACCATAAGAACGGAATCCCGGTCGAACGACAGCTTCGTCCGTTGCACCTGGTATTCGACTTCAGCGAGCTGGCTCCGGACGGAAATGCTGTTCTGTTCGATGGCAAGGCGCCGGTTCTGCGCGTTGTTGATCTGTTCGTACGAAAGAGCCTCACGGTACATGACGTCAAGTTGGAGGTTGGTGTTCGCAAGCCGGAGAATCGGATCACCTTTCCTGACAAACGTCCCGGCGTCGACAAACAACCGTTCGATCCTCCCCCCTTCGATCGCATCGAGATAAAAGGTCTCAATCGGCAGAACGGAGCCGTTCACGGGAATGAATTCCTGAAACGGTCCTCGCGAAACCTCAGAGATCGTGATCTTCTCAGCCTCGACATTCAGTTTTGAACTGGTATCGCCGAAGATAAAGCTGTAGAGGATAAAAAGAATAAGCAGTCCACCGCCGCCAGCCATGCCGATCCTCTTGGGGGTCCAAAGTTTCTTCTCAATTTTTCGGTCCATGCCCGCCTGGGATAGACCATTCCCTTGGGCTTGCTCTTTCGATTGTGTCGTTTTCGTTTCCATTGTCCGAAGCTTCTGAATAGGGAAAATTGGGGAAATATCATCGGGGAAACCTCAAGTACCGGGCCATACTGATTTTGAGCAATTCTTTGAGAAATCGAAGGTTTTTGTTGGCAAGTGTGTCCGATTTCATTACATTAAGTGTCCGGAAACGGACAATCCGTTGGGTCTGCGTGTGTCAACTAACTCCCAAGGTTTGGTGGAAAAATCATTGCCACTCGTGGCACGATCTTAGCTCAATGTGTTTCGGCGTAAAAATGTGTGCTCGGGGAAAGTGTAAAGGCTCGGACTACACACCCCCGCCCCGCCGGAGGCCTAGTATTGAAGATCGCGTAGCGATCAACTATTTGGATCAAATCAAAGAGAGGGGAGTTCAAAGCGCTGCCCCCAAAAATCCGAGCCTAAAGCATCCCCTCTTCCTGAGGCTAAAACGAGCAAGAGGGGAGCAGAGGGGTGTGTCAGTACGGAACCCACCTAAGTCAGGTGAAAAATCATTTTCACGATGAGGTTTTCATACGATGAGTAAACGGCTTGGGTCAATTTTGATCATCGACGACGATGAGGATGTTCTCCTTGCGGCGCAGATGTTCCTGAAGCACCATGCGGCGCGGGTCCGGACCGAACACGCACCGGAAACCATCCCAACGCTCTTGAAGAATGAAACGTATGATATCATTCTGCTCGACATGAACTTCACCCGCGACGTGAGCAGCGGGCATGAAGGGTTCTCCTGGTTGCGTAAAATCATCGAGCTTGATCCCTCGGCTGTCGTGATTCTCATTACCGCGTACGGCGATGTGGAGATGGCTGTGCGCGGAATTAAGGAGGGAGCGACTGATTTTGTTTTGAAGCCGTGGCAGAACGAAAAACTCCTCGCGACGCTTTCCGCGGCAATGACGCTTCGCCGCTCAAGAGAGGAAGTCGATAACCTTCGCTCGCGCCAGCAACAACTCAGCGCCGACCTCGATAAACGCTTCCAGGGATTCGTGGGAACGAGTCCTCAGATACGAGAGGTGTTTGCCACCATCGAAAAGGTCGCGAAGACCGATGCCAACGTGTTGATCCTGGGGGAAAACGGGACCGGCAAGGAACTTGTTGCGCGTGAACTCCACAGGCAATCAGCCCGTGCGAACGAAGTTTTCCTCAGCGTCGACATGGCGGCACTGAGTGAAAACCTGTTTGAAAGCGAGTTGTTCGGTCATGTGAAAGGGGCCTTTACCGACGCTCGCGAAGATCGCGCAGGGCGGTTCGAAGTTGCTTCCGCTGGTACACTCTTTCTTGACGAGGTCGGCAATCTCCCTGTATCCCTTCAGGCCAAATTGCTGACCGTGCTCCAAAACCGTGAGGTAACACGGCTCGGCTCGAACAAATCGCGGGCCATTAATATTCGCCTCATCTGTGCGACCAACAAGTCGTTGCGGGAACTGGTTGCACACAAGAGCTTCCGACAGGACCTCCTCTACCGGATTAACACTGTCGAGATCCATCTTCCACCCCTCCGGGAACGCTCAGAGGATGTCCGTCTGCTCCTGGAGTATTTCCTCCAAATCTACTCGAACAAATACCGTAAAGCGCCAAAGCGTATCTCGCCTGCAACGATAAAAAAACTGGAGAAATATCAATGGCCGGGAAACGTCCGCGAGCTCCAACACGCCGTGGAGCGGGCGGTCATCATGAGCGAAAGTGAAACGCTGCATCCATCCGATTTTTTCTTTACCTCGAAAGAACCTTTGGGAGAGGCCGTTGGGGTCGACGGGTTTAACCTGGATGAGGCGGAGAAAACCCTCATCAGGAGAGCCCTGAGCAAACACGGGGGAAACATCAGCCAGGCTGCAAAGGAACTGGGCCTGACGCGCGCAGCGCTTTATCGAAGGCTCGAAAAATATGGCCTTTAAGAATTTTCGCCTCGGGGTCCTTAGCCGTGTCGTGCTTCTGTCCGCGACCCTCTTGCTCCTCTTTTTCCTCCTGATCCAAACATCCTTTTTCGCGACCGCCGCCGTCGTCGCCATCATCATCACCCTGCAGATCGCTGCTCTAATCCGGTATGTGGAAAAAACCAATAACGATCTTGCCCGCTTTCTCCGGTCGATCCGTTATGCGGATTTCTCCCAGACGTTCAGCGGGGGTGGAAAGGGGGGATCCTTCGAGGATCTCGCGGCAGCGTTTAGCGAGGTGATGAACGAATTCCGGCGCGCACGAGCGGAAAAAGAGGAGCATCACCAGTATCTCCAAACCGTGGTGCAGCATATCGGTGTAGGTCTGATTGCCTTCAAGCCGGACGGGGAGGTGGAGTTGATCAACACCGCTGCCAAACGCTTACTCGGCATCAACCACCTGAAGTCCATACGGAGCCTCGAGCACTCCAATAAGCCGCTTGTCGAGACGTTGTTCCGCCTGAAATCGGGGGAAAAGGGGCAACTCAAGAGCGAGGTCAACGGCGAGCTGATCCAGTTTGCAATCTACGCCACGGAGTTCCGGATGCGTGAGCAGCAGTATACGCTCGTGTCCATCCAGAACATCCGGAGCGAGCTGGAGGAAAAGGAAATGGAGGCGTGGCAGAAACTGATCCGTGTCCTGACCCACGAGATTATGAATTCGATCACGCCGATCTCCTCCCTCGCCTCGACGGTAAACGATCTTCTGAAGCCGGTGGCCAACGGCGGGGACGCAACGCAACTGAGTCCGGAGAGCGTGGATGATATCCGCGGGGCCGTTCAGACCATTGAGAAACGGAGTGAGGGATTGCTCCACTTCGTGGATGCGTACCGGAACCTGACGCGGATCCCGAAGCCGAAATTCTCAATCTTTCGCGTGTCTGAACTGTTTGCTCAAGTGGAGCAACTGATGCGGGTCCAGATCCCGGAAAAACCGGTCCGCTTCACCACCCGTGTGGAACCCGAGAGCCTCGAGGTCACCGCCGACTCCGAACTAATCGAGCAGGTTCTGATCAATCTCCTCCTCAATGCGATCCATGCCGTGCAGGGTCAACCAAACGCAGAGATCCGGCTCACGGCACACCTGGATGAACGCGGAAGGCTGTCGATTGCCGTCTCGGATAACGGTCCGGGCATTACGGAAGAAGCCCGCGAGAAAATCTTCATCCCCTTTTTCACCACGAAGCCGGAGGGTTCCGGCATCGGACTCAGCCTTTCGAAAGAGATCATGCGCTTACATCGCGGGACGATCCAGGTTTCGTCGAAACCGGGAGTGGAGACAACGTTCCGGCTGGTGTTCTGATTGATGCCGATTGCGCAGAGCAAAAAGACTTTGTCGGGATTCCTCTCTCCATGCCCCTGCGGTAGGAGAAGAACTCCGACTTGATGGAGGCTCGCCAGACCTTTGGAGATCGGAACCATAAAGCCGATATCGAGAGCAATCGCACATAGAGAACCTCTCTTAAACAAGAATGCCCAACCGGCATAGCATTGCATGGTGGGGCAGCTTGTTTTCGGTACATCGTCCTTGCGATACTTCTTACCTCCTACTCCTCACTTATTACTTCCAGCCACAGATTACGGAGTTTTCCCGGCTGTGTCTGTCGCAATCGTTTGATGCACCAGTTCACTCTCATTGCCGGTTCGATCGACGGCGGAAACCGCAATGCGGGCAAGTGGACGAGTGGTGGTGAAGACGCTATCCTGACCGGTCCTGGTGCGAAGATGCTCGACGGCAGTTCGCGTCAGGGCAAGGGGCATCGTGCGGTCTTTCTTGTTCAGAATCTTGTACTCCCAGCTCGCCCCGTATTGATAGTAGACAACCCATCGAAACACATCGAGCTCATTCTTGTGTGACCAGGTAACGACCAGTGTGTCGTTCTCACTGTTCGTCTCGACTCCCGGAGTTGCGGGGGAAGTATTGTCGAGCCACGGAGAAGGGGGAACAAGCGCGGGTTTTTGATAGGGGGTTTTTCTCAACCCGTCCCGGAGAAGTGTGCTGTCCCGCATGAACGCGCGCATGCTGAAATGGACGTGCCCGGGCGCCTCGGGGGCAAACCCGCGGGCGATCATGATCTGGTTGTTGACCTCATCCATCCCCTTTGTATTGATCATGCGCCCCGAATTCATTCCGGGCCAGAGGTTGCGCCCCTTCGTGTTCTCATGCGCCCACCAGTTCAGCAACACGGGAAAACTTTGAGGAACCTGGCTGATGGGCCAGTACAGTTGCGGCGTCCAATAATCGACCCATCCCTCGTTGAGCCAGAGGCGTGCATCGGCGTACAATCGATCGTACTGATCGTACCCCTCGATCGAGGGGGGATTGAAGGGGCGCCAGATGCCGAAGGGACTCAACCCGAATTTTACATGAGGCTTCTCTTTTTTAATGCCTTTATACACGCGCTCGATGAGGGCGTTGACATTCTGCCTCCGCCAGTCGTTCCGCTCCATGCTTCCCCCCGACTTTTTGTACGCATCGTAACTCTCATCATCCGGGAAGTTGCCGTCGCCGTACGGATAGAAATAATCGTCGAAGTGCGCCCCATCCACATCGTACCGTTTCACCACGTCCATGACGACGTTATAGGAAAGATCCTGAACCTCCTGAATACCCGGATCGAGCCAGTAGGTATTGTTGTCCGTTTTCTTTGCCAGGTCGGGACGTTTGTGGACAATGGAGGTCGGCGTGACATCGGCCCCTCTACGCAAATGGGCGCGATAGGGATTGAACCAGACGTGGAGCTCAAGGCCCCGATCGTGCGCTTCCTTGACCCAGAACTGGAGCGGGTCGTAAAACGGTTCGGGTGCCTTTCCCTGTTCGCCGGTGAGGTAGTACGACCATGGTTCGAGTTCGCTCAGGTACATCGCATCGCAGTGTGGGCGGACCTGGAAGATAATGGCATTGAGATTGAGGGCTGTGCACGTGTCAAGGATGGCCCGCGCTTCCCGTTGCTGCTCCTCGATGGAAAGACCCGGCTTGCTGGGCCAGTCGATGTTACCGACGGTGGCAACCCAGACTGCTCGGAATTCACGCTCTGCCCAGGGGATTCGCCGCGGGGCATCACCCCGGACATCCGGCCTGGAAAGGGCACAGCCATCAATGGACATCAGGAGTGCGGGGATCAATACCATAAAAAGGAGGATTCGTTTCATGAGAAGTTTCCTTCGAGATGAGGGTCCTGAGAATCGCGCTTCAAGCAAAAAACCATCATGAGCCGTGTACATCACATGCACGGTTGTTTATCGTTGCTTGACGGTGTGCAGTGTACGAAAGGGTTGGAAGAGGAACAAGTGAAATAGGCAATCGAGGCAATACATTTGTCAACCTTGCGAAATGAGTTTTGGGGGTGTGGAGGGGCGCGGCGGTCGACTATGCCGTGGAATCCTCGAACCCCGGGCGATCCATCGAATCCGGAGGGACAATCTCCATCATCATTCAGTATTTAAACAAAGGGAGGTATCCCTTTAAAAAGAACTTGAATGGTGATCAAACGGGATGCATGTTTAAACTGACTAAGATAACCATATCACCTCAAACACCTATGTCCGTTCGCTCTCTCCTTTCCCCGAACGATGTCGCCAGGCTTCTCAACATCGCTGAGACAACGATCAAGCGGTGGGCCGACGAGCAGGCACTTCTTGCGCGTATTTTTGCCTGGAGTGAGAATCGGCTTGAATTGTGATCCATAAATTTACCAGAAGCCTTATCGTCTATCTCCTCACGGTCCCTTCGCTTCTCTCCCAGGAAGCAATACCACGGGGAGTCGTTACGGGTCAAGTCGTCCACGGAACAACAAGGGAACCGCTCATCGGTGCGAACGTGCTTGTCGTTGGGACAACGGTCGGTGCTGCGACCAACGAGACCGGCCGTTTTCGTATCGACAACATTCCGGCAGGCATCTATCTCGTCCGTGCCAGCATGATAGGTTTTTCGACCGCCGTGAAAACCGACGTTGTCGTTTCGCCGTCCCGACCCGTTGAACTCCTCTTTGAACTTACCGAGGCAACCATTGAGCTGCAGGAGGTCACCGTCACCGGTCAGTACTTCCAAAAATCACCCGATGCTCTCCTGAGTATTCACACGCAATCCTATGAGGAAATTCGCCGACTTCCCGGCGGGTTCGAGGATGTCCTCCGCGCAGTATCGATCCTCCCGGGTGTAGCGCAGGTTGACCCGGGGCGTAACGACCTGATGGTGCGCGGAGGGGCACCGTCGGAGAATCTCTACATCGTGGACAATCTTGAAGTCGCCAACATCAATCATTTTGGTACACAGGGAAGCGGAGGCGGACCGCTGAGTTATATTAATCTCGACTTTGTCGACGGCACCTCCTTTTCCACGGGGGGCTTCGGTGTTCGCTACGGGGACAGGCTTTCGTCGGTTCTCACCATTGACCTTCGCGAAGGACGCAAGGACAAGCTCGGCGGAAAGGCAACCCTTTCCGCAACACAGTTCGGTTTGAGCGCCGAAGGGCCTTTGCAGGACCAAGGGTCATTTCTTGTCTCTGCGCGACGGAGTTATCTCGACTTCATCTTTAAAGCCGCGGGGTTTGGATTCGTCCCGGAATATTGGGATTTTCTGGGAAAAGCCTCGTACCGGCTGGGAAAGCAAGATCGACTCACCGTGCTCGGGATTCTCGCTCTGGATCATGTGAAGCTTTTCAATACCACAGAGGAGCTGCGGTACAGCAATTCGAGGATTCTTGCAAGTGATCACACGCAGGGGGTGACGGGAATCTCATGGCAACATCTGCTGGGGTCGGGTACCCTGACCGTCACGGCCGGTCAAACCTCCCTCCACTTTGATTATCGTCAAACCGATTCGCTGCTTCAGCCGATCTTCAAGAACATTTCCACCGAGCGTGAATTCTCACTCCGCTCTGACCTGGTCTACCTGTTGAACGAGGGCACGGAGCTCTCAGCCGGATTGCAGGGCCGATGGATTGGTTTCGAGAGCGACCTTCTCCTGCGCCCCTTCTGGACAAACTACGGTCAACAACTTTCCGTCAATGCCCGCTTCGATACCACCATGTCCAAACTCGCGGCCTATCTCCAGGTGGCGCAACGCTTCGGCTTTTTACGAGTGATCCTTGGAGGTCGCTTAGACTATTTCTCACTGATTCAAACCACGACCACCGTGGCGCCACGTTTTTCGCTGACCTATGCATTCTCTCCACTTACAACTCTGAGTGTGAGCGCCGGACAGTACCATCAGGCACCGTCCTCCATCTGGCTTGTTGCCAATCCGGCCAACCGTTTGTTGGCGTTTCTCGGCGTGGATCAGTACGTGGCAGGACTGGAGCGGTTTCTCCGGCACGACATCAAACTGAGCCTTGAAATTTACCGCAAAACCTATCATTCTTATCCCGCCAGCACCATCCGCCCATTTCTTGTACTGGCAAATACCGGTGCGGGTTTCGGGGGATCGGAAGACGGGTTTTCATCCTTCGGACTCGATCCCCTCGTCAGCGGCGGCACCGGGCGTTCGGAAGGAGCAGAACTGTTTCTTCAGAAGAAATTCTCCGAGGTACCATGCTATGGGACCGTCAGCCTGAGTTACAGCCGCACGGCGTTTACGGCGTTGGATGGTGTTGAGCGTCCGGGGAGCTTTGACCAACGATGGATTCTGAATATGGGCGGGGGATACATCTTAAAAGACACCTGGGAGTTCAGCGGCAAATTTCGCGTCGCGACAGGGAGGCCGTACACTCCTTACAATCTCAACGGGTCACAGGACGCCGCGCGGTATAACAGCGAGCGCATCCCGACAAATCACAGCCTTGACCTGCGCGCAGACCGAAGGTGGGTGTTTGACACCTGGACAGTAATCACGTACATCGATGTGCAGAATGTGTACAACCGGAAGCCGCGGTCCCTGCCGCGGTATAACGAGCGTACGCGGCGGACGGAGGAAAATGAGTCAATCGGGATCCTTCCTTCGATCGGGATCAGTGCGGAGTTTTAGTTCATGAAGGAGGAGGCCGGATCTGAAACACCGACATCCGAGCGAGACGTCTTTCTTCGAAGGGCCCAAATGCCGATCCTCAACACTCCCTCCCGAGGTTTTACCCGTTTAAGCGTGAAAAGTGAAAATTCCCGTTGAAATGAAGGAAAACCTCTTTCCTCGTCCAAGCCGGTGACCGTGTCCTCAGTAAACATTCCATTGACCTTCACTCGGTGAATTCGTAATATCCTACTGTCAACTTATTCTTCGCGAACCGATGGAATAGGACCCCTCTTCCAGGAGCACTCGTGAACAAGCCTCTCCAACTCGTTCAGTTTACGCTTGATGAACAGCGCTATGCGCTCGTACTCTCCGCGCTCGATCGCATCGTCCGTTCCATCGCGATCACCCCCCTTCCAAAAGCTCCGCCAATCATTCTCGGCATCATCAACGTCCAGGGAAGTATCGTTCCCGTTGTGAATATGCGCGGGCGGTTCCGTGTGCGGGAGAAGGAACAGGATATTCATGACCAGATGATCATCGCGAAAACACAACGCCGGCGCGTCGCATTTCTTGCTGACGGCACCGCAGGGGTGCTGGAATATCCTGAAGAGAGTATTATCGGAGCAGCGGAAATCAGTCCCCAAGTGGCATACCTGCGAGGAGTGGCAAAACTCGAGGATGGCCTTCTTCTCATTCATGACCTCGACACATTTCTTTCACTGGACGAGCATCGAGCGTTGGACCAAGCCTTGCACTGAGTCGCGTTCCACAAAATCATGGGGGGCCATGACACGCATGACGCCAAGAGTCGACGAGGAACTCCTATCCCGGTTCAGCGATGCCGTGTCTGAACGCATGGGGCTGTTGTTTCCGAAGGAACGGTGGGGGGACTTGGAGCGGGCGGTCCAATCCGCAGGCGCCGAACTTGGTTTCGCCAGACCGGAGCCAACGATCCGCTGGTTCCTCTCGTCCAACCTCGACAAGAAACAAACGGAAATTCTCGCGAGTCTCCTGACCGTTGGCGAAACGTATTTCTTCCGCGATGCCGGGAGCTTCCGGGCTCTCTCGGAACACATCCTTCCGGCTTTGATCTCTTCCAGGCGCGAGAACAAACGATTGAGAATCTGGAGCGCCGGATGTTGCACGGGCGAAGAGCCTTACTCGATCGCCATGCTTCTCCATTCACTCCTGCCGGACTTCAAAGACTGGGTCATTACCATTCTCGGGACAGATATCAATCCCCGGTTTCTTCACAAGGCTTCCGAAGGGATTTACGGGGAGTGGTCGTTTCGCGAGACACCTTCGTGGGTGCAGGAGCGCTTCTTCGTGAAACGCCGCGACGGCCGGTACGAGATTCTTCCCGCGATACGGGACGCGGTCACCTTTGCCCCTCTCAACCTGATCGACGATTCGTACCCGTCGTTCCTCACCAATACGAACGCGATGGACCTCGTGCTGTGCAGAAACGTCATGATGTATTTCCATCCCCGGCGGGCCCGGACGGTCGTTAAGAAATTGTTTTATGCTCTTGTCGACACAGGATGGTTGCTCGTCAGCCCAAGCGAAATGTCACAAACGCTGTTCCCTGAATTCGAATCGGTACCTTTCTCCGACGCGTTCTGTTACCGGAAAAGCGCGAGACGAGTCGATGAAACCACCCCCCTTCCATCCCTGGCCGAGACTCCCGCACCGATCCCCGGAGTCGGGGACACACACCTGTTCGATATTTCCGCGACCGTTTCATTCACGAGGGACCCTGTCCCACGTGATTTACCCTTAGAGGCTAAGGAAACGAAAGTGATCGCCGCCCCCCTTGCGCCGCAGGAGATATACCAAAGAGCCCGGGCCGAATACGAGAATGGGGCTTACGCAACGGCCGCGGCCTTGATCCGCACTTCTTTGGAGCCATACCCGGATAATGCTTCGCTCTGCTCGCTGCTTGCCCGTATCCTTGCAAGCCAGGGCGACCTCGCGGGAGCCGAACAATTGTGCCGCAGAGCGATCGAAGCCGATAAACTGAACCATGCGCACCGTTATCTTTACGCGACCATTGTGCTTGAAGAGGGGCGCGAGAGCGACGCAGCCCGTTCACTGCATGAGGCGATCTACCTCGATCCCGATTCCCCCCTTCCCTATTTCCTGCTGGGTAATCTCGCACATCGGCAGGGGAGAAGGCGTGAAGCCGGAAAGCATTTCCGTCGGACGCTCCGGCTTCTCGAGCAATTTCCACAGGACGAGGTGTTGCATGAGTCGGAGGGGATGACTGCCGGCCGGCTCATGCAAATCATCGACTCGTTCGTGCAGGAGGAGGCACACCGATGAATGGGAAACCTCATAGCGAAATCATCGATCGCAATCGAAACGTCGATTGGGCCAAGATCCACAGGCGACTTGAAGCGGTTCGCGAACGCCTTTCCTCCGGCTGGAATCCTTCACCGGAGAAGACGGCCGAGATCCTTCGCGCGCGGGCAACGGAGCTCGCGCAGGAACCAAAGGCAGATGTACCGGAAGAGGGATCTCTGGAAATCGCGGAATTTTTGCTTGCCAACGAGCGCTACGGTATAGAGACTGCGTTTGTCCGCGAAGTGTACCCCCTCAGGGAATTAACTCCGCTCCCCGGCACGCCGGCATTTGTCCTTGGGATCATCAACGTGCGGGGAAGAATACTCTCGGTGCTCGATCTCAAGAAATTCTTTGGCCTCCCGGAAAAAGGCCTCACCGACCTCAACAAGGTAATCGTTGCACGCTCACCCGCAATGGAGATCGGCATCCTGGCCGACACGATTCTCGGCGTCAAAAAAATACGGCGGGAAAGCATTCAGCCCCCGTTGCCAACACTGGTCGGAATTCGGGAACAATATCTCCGCGGAATCACCAGTGACCATGGCATCATCCTCGACGCGGGGAAACTTCTCTCGGACAAGAACCTTGTGGTCCATGAGGAAATCGACATTGTGTGACATCCAAACGATTTTCATAAAAAGGGGCAACCCATGAAGCGCTTTCTCAACCTTTCGACCCGTGCCAAGCTTTTTATCGCCTTTGGATTCATGGTCGCGTTCCTTGCCATCGCCATCGGAACTGCCTATACGGGCCTCCTGTCGATCCAGGAACAGCAACAACAGTTGTTCGGGGTGAACTTCGCCGAGGCGGTCGACCTTGTCGAACTCCGCGCCGATCTCAACAGACAGCGGGCGCAAATGCTCGAGATGATGCTGAAGCAGAATCGAGCCGAGCAAGAAACCCTCCTCAAGGATATCCGGGAGCGCGCCGGGGAGATCGATGACCTGCTTCTCAGGCTTGGAGCCTTCTTTCAAGACGCGGGAGGATCGGCCGGTAAGTTGGAGGAGATTAAAAAATTACTGGGCGCCTACCGGGAGACGCGTGACAAGGAAGAGATACCGTTGATCCTTGCAGGGAAAATTCAGGAAGTTCAGCGTTCCATCCTTGGGACTCAGTCCGATCGCTTCGAGCGAATTCGATCGATCTCCGCCGATCTTTCCGGGCAGGCAAATCGGGAGGCCCGTACCCTCATGGACGAGACGACGGCAACCGTCGAGTCCTCTGTTAGGATATTCTCGTATGTCGGCCTTGCGGCGGCATTGCTCGGGTTCGTTATCGTGATTTTCCTGGGGAATGTCATTGCCCAACCCCTCAAGCAACTCTCCGATCTTTCCGAGCAGATCGCGCGCGGGGATTTAACCGTAAGCCTTCCGTCCCATGAACGAACCGACGAGGTGGGGTTGCTGGCAACATCGTTCAAAAAAATGGTCGAAAATCTCCAGCGCATGATGAGCGAAATCCTTGAAGGGGTGAACGTCCTCGGGTCTGCTGCAAGCGAGATCCTTGCGGGGACGACGCAGGTTGCGGCGGGGGCATCGGAGACTGCAACGGCGGTCAGCGAAACGACCACGACGGTCGAAGAGGTCAAACAGACGGCCCAGGTCTCCAGCCAGAAAGCAAAATACGTCTCCGACAGTTCCCAGAAAGCCGTCCAGATCTCCCAGGCCGGGAGGAAGTCGGTCGAGCAGGC
>JACPUH010000004.1 GCA_016192345.1 Ignavibacteriales bacterium
ACACCACCCCCGGACAACAGCACAAGTCTGTTGGTGTACGATGACGCGCTTCAATCTCCCTGGATGAATAATTCATGGAGCGCTTCAACGACCTTTGGCAGCACCGAACAGAAACAATCCGGCACGTCGTCGATCAAGACAACACTGACCTCAGCCTGGGGCGCCCTCAGCCTGCACTACGGTGCATGGGGTGTACAGGGAATCAATCCCGCTTCGTATACCGGACTCGAATTCGCGGTGTACGCCCCGGCTTCGGGAACCTCGCTCAGCATTTTCTTTGAGAGCGACAACGGCCAGACGTTTCCGAAGGTGAACACCGGAACGATCGCGGCAGGGAACTGGAAGGTGATTTCAATCCCCATGAGCCAGTTGAACCCCAACGGGCTCACGATCAACCGAATCTCGATCCAGGAGATCAGCGGATCGACCAAGACCTTTTATATTGACAACTTCAAATTCAGCGGAAGCGCTCCGGCACCGTCGGTCCCGGCGACTCCCACGCTTGCCTCGCCCTCGAACGGATCGACCAATGTGGGTCTGAATCCCTCGCTGATGTGGAATGCATCGACAGGGGCTGCCACGTACCGTGTCCAGGTGTCCGCGGCCTCATCTTTCTCGACGACGTTGTTCGACCAGGCAGGGGTGAGTGGAACAACCTTTGGCGCCTCCGGTTTCTCAAACGGGGCAGCCTATTATTGGAGAGTGAATGCGACGAACGCGAGCGGAACCAGCGGCTGGTCAGGCACTTCCAGCTTCACAACGGTCGCGGCTGCCCCGCCACCCGACACGACGAAACCGACGGTGAGCATCACGGCGCCGGCCAATGGCGGCACCGTCTCCGGAACCGTCACCATCGGCGCGAACGCGTCCGACAATGTGAAACTGGCCGGTGTGCAATTCAAGGTGAACGGCGCGAACCAGGGGGCCGAGGTTACGGCTTCACCGTATCAGACAAGCTGGAACACGACGCAGGTCGCCAACGGCAGTTACACGGTTACAGCGGTAGCCCGTGATTCCGCCGGCAACCTGCAATCCGCTGTAGTGACCGTAACGGTAGCAAACAACGCACCGGCCCCTTCGGCTGACCTGAGCGTCTATGATGACGCCTTGAAAAACCCGTGGATCAACTCATCCTGGACTGCCACAGTCTCGTTCAACAGCACGGAACAGAAAGCTTCCGGCTCCTCTTCCATCAAGGTGGATCAGGGGGCGTGGGGAGGGTTGAGATTTCACAGCGGGGCGTGGGGTTCTGCCGTCGCCATCGACCCGTCGAAATACTCGGCCATCAGCTTTGCAATCCATGGTGGGTCGGTTGGTATTTCGCTGGGAGTGTTCCTCGCCAACGATCAAAACCAGTCGTTCCCGGCGGTGAAGTATGTCTGGGTCGCGGCAAACCAATGGAAGACCATGACGTTCCCGATGAGCCAGTTGAACCCGAACAACCAGACCGTCCACAGCCTGGTCATCCAGGACATGTCGGGACGCGTGCGGACATACTATGTTGACGACATCAAGTTCGTGTCGGCAACGCAAACGCTCTCCAAAGCGGTGGATGGAAATTCTGAAACGGCGGAAGGGGGCAGCACGTCGGCGACGTTTGAACTCGGCCAGAACTACCCGAACCCGTTCAACCCGATGACGACCATTCAGTACTCGCTTGCCGCTCCTGCAAACGTGAAGATGGAGATCTTCAATATGATCGGGCAGCGGGTGGAGCTCTTGGTGGACCGCCAGCAATCGAGCGGAAGCCACCAGGTCTCGTTCAACGGGTCATTGTTGCCGAGCGGCGTTTATTTCTACCGCCTGACGGCGCAGCCGTTAGGGGAAAATGCACAGCCACTCGTCATCATGAAGAAGATGACTCTCACAAAGTAACTGCGCGCGCGAGCGCGTCGCGTCACCCCGCACCGGCGAAAGCCCCGGCATTGTTGCCGGGGCTTTTTGCTTGTACATTTTCTGCTCCAGACCTGACAGGTTTCCGAAACCTGTCAGGTCTTTCTTTTTGTCGGCGTCGAACGCACACAGTACTCGACGGTGGATGAAGTGTTACCTTTTTACACACTCCCCCTCTTCAAAAAAATCATACGAGATGAAAAAAAATTTACTTGTATGATTCCCTCAGCCGGTTGTATCATGAAGGGCCACGTATGTCACCGTGCGTTGATCGACATACACTCTGTCTTTCTTTCGATATGTTGCGCGACAGAGGTGAAGGCTTCTGCAGGGACGAACCCGCGCTCATTCCTCCCCCGATAGCTCCCCTGCCTTCCTCCGGCTGGATGTACCCTGACCGGTACTCCCGTCGGAACGATTCTCTATGTCGTGTACGATCTGTCGTTCGAAGTCATCGATTTGTCTCACCACAAACAAGGAGAGCAACGATGGGAAAGCGCCTCATGTTCATTCTTCCCCTCTTTTTCATCCTGATCGAATCATCGTATCACATCCAACTGATGGCCCAGGGCACTCCATGGGTAACCGGATATTATGCAGGCTGGAGCCAGGGACGGTACAACAATGGTGTCCTCCCGGCCGAGGAGATCGACTTTTCTGCACTGACACACATTATTCATTTTGCAATCCTCCCGAGAGCCGACGGGACGCTCGACACGGCCGTCAACAACATGGTCCCGGAAAATACGGCAGCCCTTCTCCCCCAGGCACGAGCAGCCGGGACGAAGGTCCTCTTTTGCGTGGGGGGCTGGAACTCCGATGCCGCTTTCCGGGGAGCAACCGGTCTGCTCACCCGATCGCGGTTCATCGACAATCTTGTCACATTCATGCGGGATCGGGAATATGATGGGATCGATATCGACTGGGAACCACTCCAGGCCATCGACGTGCCGCAATACATCCTGTTTATCACCGAACTCCGCCTTGCCCTTGACCGGATCAGCCCGCGCCCCTTGCTGACGGCGGCGGTGAACTCCCAGCCGGCGACCTTCGCCACTTTACTCCCCCAGTTCGACCAGATCTTCGTAATGACGTACGACCTCTCCGGCGCCTGGCCTGGCTGGGTCACATGGCACAACGCGCCGCTCTTTAGCGGCGGTGCGCGATTCCCGAGTACCAACGGCGCCCTGCCGACTGCCAGCGACATGATGGAGAACTTCCTGACGGCCGGTATTCCTGCCAACAAACTTTCTGTCGGGGTTCCGTTCTATGGTTTTGTCTGGAGTGGCGGAGACGGCACACCGGCCGGCGGGGTGACACAACCCCGGCAAACCTGGACGTCGACGCCCCGTGTTCAAGCCAACGTTCCATACTATTCCATCATGAAGGACCATTTCCAACCGGGCCGCTACCGGTGGGATGACGCGGCGGCAGTGCCTTACCTCAGTATCGATCTTCCCGGTTCCGCCGACGACAAATTTATTTCGTTCGATGACGAGCGTTCCATTTTTGAAAAATACAAGTACGTCACCGACAGGGGTTTGGGAGGGTTGTTCATCTGGGAACTCGGGGGCGGACACCGTTCGGACCTTCCTGCGGGACAGCGGGACGCCATGCTCCAGGCGGTGAAACGGGCAAGAAACGGAGAACCTCCCGGCGGCATCGACACCTCTCCCCCGCAGATCTCGTTCCTGTCACCTGCTGAAGGATTATCCGTATCCGGGACCATCGAGATCGCGGTGAACGTGCAGGATAATGTCGGGGTCGCCGGAGTCCTATTCCTCGTCGACAGCGTGGATGTGGGGAGCGAACGTGTTGCTCCCCCGTACACTTTTTCTTGGAACACCAGCGCCGTCGCGGACGGTCCCCGCGTCCTTATGGCGGTGGCCAGGGATGCCGCCGGAAATCTCTCGATGGCAATTCGGACGGTGAATGTTTCCAATGGACTCCCCGCGCTGGCGGCACCGATGTTGATCCTTCCGTTGGATAATGCTCAGCTTCCACCGCAGCCGGTCACGTTTTCCTGGAGCGCCGTCGCCGAGGCATCGACTTACCGGCTCCAGGTATCGATAAGTTCTTCGTTTTCTCAAACGACCATGGATCGGGCCGGAATCGCTTCCACCACTTCAACGATCGAACCACTCGATCCCGGTACGCTCTACTATTGGCGTGTCGCCGCTGTCGGTCAGAATGGCGAAGGTCCCTACTCGCCCGCGCGGTCATTCCGGTTAGTGTCGCAGCTTCTCCCGTCCGCGCCCGAATTAACCAATCCACCGAACGGTGTCACAGACCTTCCCCTCACCGTGTTGTTGACCTGGAAGGAAGCCGAACGGGCATCCGCGTACCAAGTTCAGGTCTCCACCCAAACGGATTTTTCGATTCTGCGGACAGACCATAGCGGTATTTCCGCCATGAACCTCACCCTGATGAACCTTCAACCTCAAACCGTGTACTTCTGGAGAGTGCGTGCGCTCAACGATGCCGGGGCAAGTCCCTTTGGTGAAGTCCGGCAGTTCAGAACGGGCGTGGTAACATCAGTGGAATACCGGGGAGAGGAATTACCGAAAGAATTCATCCTTGCCCAGAATTATCCCAACCCGTTCAATCCGGAGACGACGATCGAGTTTGCGCTTCCAGAAGGATCATACGTCAGTCTGATGGTCACCGATTACCTGGGACGCCGGGTGGCAACGCTCCACAACGGACAACTTGCCGGAGGAGTGTACCGCATCCGTTGGGACGGGTCGGATGAGAACGGAAGGAATCTCGGCAGCGGGATTTACTTTTGCCGCGTGACGGGAATTTCCTCTGACGGACAAACTTTCTCAAGAACCATAAAAATGGTGATGGTGCGATAGCCACATTGAACCCTCCGGTGCTCCGGCTGTTTCGGGTTTCCCGTGAGAAGTCCTCATCATTCGCGCGATGGGTAAAAAGTACACACTTCCGTTACCTTTTGAACCACCCGTTTGCGATTCCGTCGGAAAAAATCATCATCGATCCATCAAACTTTGCTTGATTTTTTTTCCCGATATCCTATCTTATTGTTATGCGAAACTGCCGGCCTTCTGACGGTCATTGAAAATGAACTTTCAGCAATCTTCACACGCTACACTACTAACGGCGACACGGAAGCATCGCGAGAGTTATCGTCCCCTTCTCTTCAGTGTCTTTATTCTTCTTCACATTGGATGTGAAGAGCAGGCTACGACTCCTCGCGATCGTGAGTTCAGTTATCCATTTCAGATTGGGACTACTTGGACTTATCGATATCATTACACGAAAGACGGTACTGGAAACTTCGGCGCTCGCTATACCGAGGCACATCGGGCAGTTCATTTCTGGGAAGTTCAGTCCGTCGCAACTGCTGGGGACTCAACGCAAGCCGTTGTGAGGGCAATCCGTACAGACACAGTCCGATACGTTCTTACTACCACTGTCCCAGGCGAGAGTGTGGATTCTACTTACATCCATATCGATACCCTGTCATTCACAATAACGTCTACTAAAACCTCCATCATGAGTAATTGGTCCAAAACCGTAATCCCAGGGCCTTTTGGGACTGAGATGCATTCAGTGCCCCGTACATCGAATTCGGATATCATTAGAGTCGGTTTCATGGAAACCTCTGAACGATATTCACTCGCATGGTATGTCAACGGGCAGGGTTTAAGTAAATACACTGGAAGTGTACTTGCCAATACGTCGTGGAGGGATTCTTTGGTTCTTCAGGCAATGACACTGCAATGAATCTACACGGCCGGCAGCTTCGCATAGCAGGCGTAACCACGACGCTCCCTCTGTTAATAGGCGCGTCTGAAGCGATGTTAAAAGCAACAGTTGTGGTCGCTCAACGGTTTTGCTCATCCCGATGTGCGAAGCGCATCGGGACAAAACCACTGCGTTGTTGCCGCAAACGTTGATTGTATCCGCCGTTTCATTTGCCCGGACATCATCGGGCAATCTCTCCCCTGCAGGCGAAGGAGCGGCCATCGTCCATAAACAAGACAGACCGCCGAGAGTACGAGCAAGCATCCTCTATGGAAAGACTACATTTCAAAGGCGTGACAATCGTGCAGGTTCGTCGATTGCTACAGGGATCCCTCCTCACTATGCTCCTCTTCGTGTTTCCACTCAACGGCACGGCGTCGGCGCAATCCGACATCTGGATCACAGGGTACTATGCCGGGTGGAGCCAGGGGTGGTTTAACAACGGAGTTCTCCCTGCCGAAGAGATCGACTACGAGGCGGTAACGCACATCATCCACTTTGCCCTCTTCCCCCGCGCCGACGGGACATTCGACAGCGACGTGAACAGCATCCGCCCGTCGAACTCCTCCCCACTGATCACGCGCGCCCACGCGGCCGGCAAGAAAGTGCTGATCTCCATCGGAGGTTGGGGAACCGAGGGGGCATTCAGAGGAGCTACCAGTCCGACCAATCTCCCGGGCTTCATCGAAAATCTCGTGACCTTCATGATGAGCCGCGGGTACGACGGGATCGACCTCGATTGGGAGATCCTCGAGGCTGTGGACTTTCTGCAGTACACCCTCTTCGTCCAGCAACTCCGGGCCCGGCTCGACCAGATCACACCGCGACCGCTCCTCACCGCGGCGGTCGTCTGGCAACCGGCCATCTTTGCCGCAGTTGCGGACAAGTTCGATCAGATCAACATCATGACCTATGATATGTCGGGAGCGTGGCCCGGATGGGTGAGTTGGCATAACGCCCCCGTGGTCAGCAGCGGGCTCCGGTTTGCCAGCAACGGCAGGCTGATTCCCTCCGCCGACACTATGGTCGATGACTTCATCGCAGCCGGCGTGCCCGCGAAAAAGCTCGGCATCGGGATCGATTTCTACGGGTATGTTTGGAACGGTGGCAACGGCACCCCGACCGGCGGCATCACAGCCCCCGGGCAGACATGGTCCTCGCCCCCCCACATTCAGGTCAACGTACCTTATTACTCCTTGATCCCAACACACTATCAGCCGCATCTATACCGATGGGATTCTCTTGCGCAGGCCCCTTACCTGAGCATCGATCCCCCGGGTTCCGCCAACGACAAATTTGTTACCTACGACAATGAATTAAGTTGTCAGAAAAAAATTGAGTACGCGCGGAGCAAAGGGATTGGCGGGGTCATCATCTGGGAACTGGGAGGGGGCCAATTACCTTCAAGCTATCCGGCCCGCGACCGTTTATTGAAGGCTGTGAAAAACGCGGCTCAACAAAGCACGATCATACCACCCCTCCCGGCGCTCACAGCTCCAGCAACGAATATTGTCGGCGTTCCGCCTAATCCCACTCTCACGTGGTCCTCTTCCGATGGAGCCTCCTGGTACCGGCTGCAAATTGATTCGGACCCGGCCTTCCCTTCTCCCATCGTCGATCAGAATTGGAACATCTGGACTTCCTACCGACCGGAGACCCTTTCCCTCAACACTTCCTATTACTGGCGGCTTCAACCCATCAGCCCGGCGGGAGAAGCAGAATGGACACCCCCGGCGAAGTTCACAACTCTCGCGCAAACATCCCTCCCCTTAGCCTGGGCTTACTTCTCTCAAACAGGTTCGAGAATGACCATCACGATCCCGGCACAAGTCCAACCGCTTCTTGGGGAACAGCCGCTGAGAAATGGGGATGCGATCGGCGTGTTCTTTGGCGATGACGAGACAGGGAACTGCGCGGGATATGCTGCGTGGGAGAATGGAAAGGAACTCAGCATCGAAGTCTGGGGGGATGATCCCCTCACTGCGGCGAAGGAGGGATTCGCCGAAGGAGATACGCTCCGTTTTAGGGTGTGGAGCGCTTCGGCGTGGCGGGAGTACCCGGCCGTCGCCGCCCTGGAAACGGGCGAACCTGTCTTCAGGAACGATTCCACTTCCATTCTTGCCTCGATCGTCGGTTCACCGCTCGTCCGCCAAGTGATCCACCTTGTGCGGGGAGAAAACATGATCTCAACATACCTCAGGCCGGAGGAGGAGGGGTTGGAACTTCTTCTTGCACCGATCAGGCCGCGGATGCTTGCGATTCGGGATGGGGTTGGTGGGATTTTTATGCCGGACTCCAGTCTCAACTCGATCGGGACGTGGAATACGCTCCACGGATACCGCCTTCACATGCTTGCCCCCGATTCCCTCATCATCACGGGGACAGAGGTCGAGCCTCGGACAACCCCCATCGGCCTGGACCGGGGATGGAATCTCATCGCCTATCTTCGCAGTTCCCCATCATCCGTTGATGCAGCGCTGGCCGGTATTATGAATGACTTGGTCATCGTCAAGGGTAATTCGGGGGATGTCTTCTGGCCCGGGGTCGGCGTTAACACACTGGGGACACTGAAACCGGGTGAAGGGTACCAGGTTTTCGTCGGTCAATCCGGCACACTTGTTTATCCGGAGAACGAGCTTCCCCCGCCGTCTGCCTTGACGGCAGGAACATCGCCTGAACCGCGGGGCGTTCTCCGGCTTGATCTGAGCGCGGGGTCCAACGCAACACTCCTGATTGAATCGGGTGACCTGCATGATGGGGATGAGGTGAGGGTGACTGCAGGGAATTTGCAGGTGGGGAAATCCACGGCGAGCAGCGGCAAAGTATTGATCGCCGTTTGGGGGGATAATCCCCTGACCGCCGCCAAAGAGGGAGCGTCGGATGGTGAAGCCCTGGTGGTTACCGTACGGGCAAAGTCGGGAGCAGGTGAAACGAAATTGATTCTCGAATCCCTCACCGATGTGCTCAACGACTCCCCGGCCGGGCAGGAACTTCGGTACTCCCCCGACGCCGTTTGGAGGGCGCGCGGTAGGGAATTGCCGCAGGTATTCGTTCTGGAACAGAATTATCCCAACCCATTTAATCCCTCCACGACCATACGCTATGCCGTACCGTCCGACGGCAGGGTGACATTGGAGGTGTTCGATGTGTTGGGCCGGCGTGTCGCTCTTGTGGTGGACCGGGACCAAAATGCAGGGTTCCATGAGGCGGCATTTGAGAACCGCATCCTCGCGAGCGGGGTGTATTTCTACAGGGTTCAGTTCCGAACACAACCGGCAGGCAGTTCACCAACTCTCTTCACGGCAACGAGGAAGATGGTCATTAATCGGTGATGGTTCATCTAAGGTCCCAGATTGATCCCCAACAAGAGAACGAGAGAATTGAAATAGAGATCAGAGCCGAGTCCTATGCCGACCCTCCCACTGAGCGAAGTGCTCACGACTCTGTTTATCGGAAAACGCACCCCCCCGTTGAGCACAAGAAAAGAAGTGAGCCCGGACCGTCGCGGAGTCGTTGAAATCGTTGATCCATGACTGAAGACGATCCCACCCCGTATGACAGCAGCCAAACCGACACCCCCTTCAAGAAACAGTCCAACACCCGAGCGGGGAACAATCTTCCCCGATGCAGTTAAAGACATTGCTGATGTGGGGTCGTGTGAAACGACCTCGGCATCCCCTCATAATAAAAAAAGGGGAATTCCAGATATTCCAGAGATGCCGCAAGAGAGAAACTCCTCTCTAAAGGAATTTCAACCCCCGCTCCGGCAGTATACCTGAGTTGCCAATCGACACTGGTGATTCCTTTTCCGACCGCAATGAAATATGATGCCTTTTGTTCTTGAGAAAAACAGGCGCTCTGCACAACGAAGAGGAGAACCGGGAGGAGATGTTTCATGGATTTCTCGGTTAAGCCAGCCACATCAATCCATGATGTCGCGAAGCTTGTTGTGGAGGGTTTTACGGCTGAGGCCGAGGAGTTGCGCTGCTTTCGTCTTGTTATGGCCGACAGCAGCAAGGGTTTGCATAAAGAACCTTCGTTCCGCGTCTTTGGCTGAGATCCCCACTGGCAGGGTCACCGTGGTACCGACATGCTGAAGCATGGAGATACGGTCGGGGAGCCACTTCGGTGAAATAACCTTCTCGCGGCACGTCACGACGGCTCGTTCAACCACATTACGCAACTCGCGCAGATTGCCCGGCCAGTCGTACGCCTTGAGGATCTCGATACTTTCAACCGAAAATTTTTGTAGGGCTCTCCCGTACTGGCGTCCGACAGTGCCGAGAAAGTGTTCGGCGAGGAGCGGGATATCGTCCCGGCGCTCGCGGAGCGGTGGCATATAGATTTCGATCACGCTGAAACGATAATAGAGGTCCTCGCGAAACTCCCCCGATTTGAGCGCTTCCACCATCTTTTTGTTCGTCGCCGCGATCGTGCGAGCGTCCACGTTGATCTCTTCCTTGCCTCCGAGTCGGCGGAACGCTTTGGTCTCGATCGCACGGAGAAGTTTGGCCTGGGTTTCGGGACTCATTTCAGCGACCTCATCGAAGAACAGGGTTCCCCGATGGGCGAGCTCAAAAGCGCCGGCCTTCTTATCCAGCGCCCCCGTGAATGCACCCTTCTCATGGCCAAAAAGTTCGTTTTCTATGACGTCTTTCGGAAGCGCAGCACAATTGAGGGCGATGAACGGCTTCTCGGCCCTTCCGCTCTGGAGATGGATAAGTCGCGCGACCACTTCTTTCCCTGTACCGCTCTCCCCCGTGATCAGGACGGGAGTTTGAGCGGGTGCCACAAGGTCGATGGCCGTCCGCACTTCCTCGATCGCAGGACTCTGACCGATCAGAAGGGCTCCGGCACGCAACGCCGGGGGTTTGATTTTCGCTCCCTTTCGCACTACCATATCGCCATCACCCAGAATGCTCCGAAGAACGGACTGAGCCACCTGCTCGGTGAGCTCCTTTGATACGATGACATCTCCCGCCCCCGCCTTGATCGCGTTCATCGCCTCCTCGACGGAACCGGTCTTCGGAAGCAGAAGTACGCGCGTTGCAAGGTTCTGGTCCCGGATGAAATGCAGGATTTCCAGTTGTTCCTCCGAGACAGAGACACACCGGTGAAGCAGCACATCGTACGCTACGGCCCGGAGCTCCTCGCGGAGACGGTCCGGCGTTCTCACCTCCACGACAGAACAATCCTTTCGACCGAGGACTTCCTTGAGCGGGGCAGTGACTTCGCCGTTGACAGTAAACAATAACGCTTGTAAACCCATCGAGTGAGGATTCTCCTTTACCCGTGTTCCCGGCAAACGGCGGTGTTCTTCACCTCCGTCGTTCCATCTCGTCTCTGGCCAGAGAAGAAGCGGGGGAGCGGATGACACGGATGGCTCCCCGCACGCTCGATCCCACGATCATCGGTTCCACCTGCGTATCCCCTCCCCTGCTTATTCCCCAACCCCAGAAAATCCCTCCTCGACATCAGATTCCAAGGAAATCCTCCCACCGATCTTCCTCAGGAACACTGTCCCGCCATCGCTTTCCCTTCCTCCCGGCGTGGAACCACCAGGCAGCAAGAGAAAGTGTTCCAATGACGAATACCGCGAGCCGGTTATTCCCTGCATGCCATCGTTTCTGCATCGCATCCCCCCTTCGAAATTATCGTGTCAACACCATTCTCATCGTTCGGATTACGGAACTTCCCCGTTCATCGAAGTACTCCAACCGGCAGAAATAGATTCCCCCGGGAAGGTCCCTCCCGACAAACCGCACCCGGTGTACTCCCGTCGCCCTTCGCCCCTGAACAAGTGTCGCAACCTCATTTCCCAGGATGCTGAAGACCTTAAGATCCACATGACTGTCCTCGGGGAGCCTGTAGGTTATCGTCGTCGATGGATTGAACGGATTCGGGTAGTTTTGAAGAAGATACGCGGTCGGAACCCCGTCTCCCCGGCGGGACGTTTCCTTCTTCATTCCCTGCTTCACGTTTGAATTCAGTTCGACCGATTCCTGCCAGGCGTCGAGTTCATACGGATAGGCTCGATGGTCAAATCCATGAAGGATCGCGATTTTCTCCACAGACCCCATCACCGGCCGGCCAAGCTTCGGTTCCAGAACATCGAAAGGAATCGCTTCAACCGGCGTGAGCAGTATAAGAACGATAACAACAATCAGAAAACCGGCGTACTTCATCTTCCCCCCTTCACCCTGAACCATGGGACCTCCCCAAGCCATGTTCCATCGAAACGGTGAGAACTTCTCGAGAGAAATCAGGATCTCCGACCTCACCCGATCCAGGTTCGTTTTCCGGACAAGTAAGCGATTGGGAGCCGGATATTCAATCGGTTAAAATGTGTAATTTTGAAAATACTATGGATAGAGGAGGGTTACCCAGAAGGAAGGAGGGGACTTGGAGGAGGGGATGATGCCACGGTGAGAGGCACGGTGGAGCCGTTATGCCGGGGTTTTCGCCATCCCCTGCTCGAGAGCATACCGAACCAGCCCTGCCATATCATGGATGGCAAGCTTTTGCATGAGGTTCGCGCGATGGGTATTGACGGTCGTCACGCTCAGGAAAAGTTTTGCGGCGATCTCCCGGCTCGTCAACCCATGGGCGATGAGTTCCAAAACCTCCTGCTCCCGGTTGCTGAGAAGATGTCTTTGGCGGGGACGAATATCGTCCTGCTTCTTTGACTGCTTGATGAACTTTTCGATAATCAGCCTGGAGATCCCGGGACTGAAAAACGGTTCTTCGTTCACAATGGATCGGATCGCCGACAGGATCTCTCTTTTTTGCGCGTTCTTCACCATGTAACCGTTTGCCCCGGCACGGATGATCTGATAGACATACTCCTCATCTTCGTGGATTGTCAAGACCAGCACCTTGATCTCGGGATGGTTCTGCTTGATCAGCCGGGTGGCTTCGATCCCACTCAGTTTGGGCATGGAAATATCGAGGATGGCCACATCCGGTTTTTTCAGCGAAGCCAGCCGGACCGCCGCCTCGCCGTCGGCTGCTTCGCCCACGACCGAGAACTCCCGTGAGCCCCGTATCAGGGTACGCAACCCACTTCGCACGATGCTATGGTCGTCGGCGATCAGGATCTTTATTTTCTTCATGCAGAACCTTCGGACGAGGAATTTCAACGTGGATGGCGGTCCCCTTGCGCTTGAACGACTCGATCCGGAACGAGCCACCGGCCAGCTTTGCCCGCTCCCCCATAAACACCAGACCCATTCCCTGGTCGGGGGGCTTCCCGATGCTTACTTCCTGCGGTTTAAATCCCTTTCCATTGTCCACAATATCCAGGGTTACCACACTCTCATCCTGGGTTAACGTTACAGTCACCCGGGTCGCGGATGCGTGCTTGGAAATATTGGAGAGAGCTTCCTGCACGATCCGGTAAAGCGCAATTTCTATTTCCGGATCGTAGTGGTCGGGCACAGCGTCACTTTTGGAAAACTCTACTTTGGTCTTATGGATTTTTTTGTGCTGCTCGCACAGGCGCCGCATGGCAATAGCAAGCCCGAAATCGTCAAGTGAGGAGGGGCGGAGATTCGAGGACATCCTACGCACTTCGGTGATCAGCTGGTCGATATGACTGATCGCGTCCCTCAGGCGGTTGCGTGCCCCACGCTGCCGGGGGGCCACTTCCTCGGTCAGGTCGTCCAATACAAAACGGACGCCCGTAAGCCGCTGGCACACATCGTCGTGCAGTTCCCTGGCAATCCGTCGTCGCTCGTCCTCCTGGGCATCCACGACCCGTTTGGCAAGGGCTTTCAAGGCCTCATCTTTCTTTCTTCGTTCCGTAATATCCTGACCGGTTCCCATCATCCCCGCTGTATTTCCCTCCCCGTCGACAAGAACTTCCCCTCTCGCTTCCATGATCCGCACGGAGCCGTCCGGAAGGACAATCCGGTGTTCAAAATGAAACGGTTCCTTGCTGACAAAGACCTTTCCGATAACCCCCTGCACCATCTCTCGATCTTCGGGATGAACGCGTTCAAGGAACGCCTGGTAGCTCCCCTCGAACTCCTCCGGCTCGACCCCATAAATGCGGAGCAATTCATCCGACCAGACGAGTTTGTTTTCCGCAACATCCCACTCCCAACTCCCGATCCTCGCAATCTGCTGCGCGGCGGCGAGCTGTTTTTGACTCTTTTTGATTTCCCGGTCTGCCTGTTTCCGTTCGGTCACATCGCGCGAGACCACGATCACCTGTTCGGTCTTCCCCTCCGCGTTCCTGATCACGCTCCCCTGCGATTCAATATAGCGAACGCTCCCGTCCAACGACAGGAACCGAAACTCGGTCCGTTTGCCGGAGCCGGCCGCCACCGTCTGTTCAAAAACAGCCCTGACCCGCTCCTGATCATCAGGATGAATCTCGGCGAACGAATCCGTTCCACGGAGAGCCCGGGTATTCCCCAGGATCCGTTCATAGGATGGACTGTTGTAGATCCGGTGGCCCTGCGTATCAAGCACCACGATGAGGTCGTCAACGTTCTCAGCGATCAGGCGAAACTGCTCTTCACTCCGGCGCAGTTGCTCTTCAGAGCGTCTCCGATCGGTGATGTCACGGGCGATCCCCAGGGTCCCCATCACCGCGCCGTTATGAAACTGCGGGGTGGTCGTGAACTCCCCTATGACATACCCTCCTGATTTTCGGTGGATGCGAAGCTCAAAAACCGGGGGAGTCTCTCCCTGGAGAACGCGCTGAAAGACTTCGAGTGCAAAGGGAAGGTCATCCGGGTGTATGAGAGGAGCGAACGATTTCCCGATCCATTCCGAACATGGCCATCCGGTGATATGCTCAAACGCAGGATTCAGGGAGGAAATTGAACCGTCGGGCGAGAGCGTGTGAATGACATCCTGAGCAGTATCGACCAGGGTCCTGTACCGCTGTTCGGACGACCGGAGCGTTTCGATGGCGTCATGGAATCCCCTCTGGATCATCTCAAGGGGGGAGAGTGTTTCTACGAAGAATCCAGAGGCGAGATGGATGATGCGGGCGCTTTGTTCCACTGAGGACGATTCGCGTATCAAATCCTCCAGCGCCGCCTGATGCATCCGTGCGAGTTCGAGTCCACCGAGGCCGTTCGTAATAGCCATCCGGCCAAGTTCGTAGGCCCGTTGCAAGGCCGCTTCCCCCGCCCCGTTGAGATACTCCTGCAACGCGCCTGCATATTCTTCCGGGATGGTTTCTAAGGTGTCATTCATGGAACAACACCCAGGTACCGGGCGACGAGCACTAACGCGTCATCGGTCCCTTTTTTATGACGTTTGCTGATCCCCTCGGCAATATGTTGCGCCGGCTCCGTGATTTTGACTCCTTCTGCGAACCCTGTATGAATGCCATCCGTTGCGAAAATTAATGTATCCCCTTTGGACAGGGAAAGAACCGAGGCGTACAGCGGAGGCAATTGGTAACCGACCATTCCGCCGCGGAGGAGAATGTTTTCGCGATGCGGCTTCGCAAGGGGATCAGCCCGGAGAAGAACACCTTCGACGTTTCCGACGCCGAGCCACGTTAGTGTTTCCTCGTGGGTATTAATCAGGGCGAGACTCATGACGACGCCGCGTGTATTCCGGACCTGTCCGTTACAGCGTTTGATCAATGCGATGATGGATTCATGAGCGAAAGCCTCCAGGGTGGCGATCGCCTGTTTTGCCGCTTCGGCGGCTTCTTCGCCATGGCCCAAACCGTCCACCGCAGCTATCAGGTAACCCTCGGGAACCTCCTTGACGAGGTAACGATCACCCGATTCGGCATGCCCCTCCATTGGCATCGTCACCGCCCCCCAATCGATCCACGGTGCATGGCCCGCCGGTCTTCCCTTTCCACTCATTTCTTCCATTTCCTGACGACAATGGTTGTCCCTGTCCCGACCTCGGAAGCGATCTCAAATTCATCCACGATCCGTTTGGTTCCCGGCAACCCCAGCCCATAACTCCTCCTTGAAGAATACCCGTCCTGGAGGGCTTGCCCCACATCGAGGATCCCGGGACCTTCGTCTTTCGCAGTAATGCAAATTCCCTCCTGGCCTGCCAGGTGAATTGCCTGGAAAATCATCTCACCGTGCTGGGCATACTCCACGATGTTACGCGCCAGTTCGGAGATCGCCGTTGCAATGAGGGTCAATTCGCCGCTGCTGAATCCAATGCGCGCGGCAAACTCCCGCCCCTTCTGTCGGGCGTGCACGATGTCGATATCCGAATGGATCGGAACCCGTGACTCATCTCGCACCGGTGTTCTCCCTTTTCATGCCCCGGTTCAAGTATGCAAGACCTTCTTCAAGGTCCAGTGCCGTTGCAACATCTTCGAGCGTCAATCCAAGTTGGACCATGGCGAAGGCAACCTCCGGCTGAATGCCGACGATGACGGTTTCCGCCCCGCGCAGCTTGAGCATATGGGCGATGGAGCGCATGGTGCGGGTGGCGAACGAGTCCATCACATCGAGGGCAGTGACATCGACAATGACACCGCGTGAGCGGAATCGACCAACACGGTACGCCAACTCATCCCTCAGGGAGAGAAGGTCGGCATCGCTCAGCGCCGATTGGATGGATGCGATCAAATAACCACCCTGCTTTAATATGGGGACTTCCATAGTTCTCTCCGTACTAAGCAGACAACAATTGCGAGGTTTCTCCGGATGTGATCACCTTGTACCCGAGCAGGCGTTCCGCTTCTTCGATGCCCCCCTGGAGGTCACCGACGGTTTTCATTTTGCCCAGGTCGACACCGATCGTGACGAGCGTTTGTGCGATTTCTGAGGAAAGCCCCGTCACGATCACCGTGGCACCCATCAGGCGCGATGCTTCAACCGTTTGGACCAGGTGGTTCGCAACCTTGGAATCGATCGTGGGCACACCGGTGATATCGATAACGACGACCTTCGCGCGGTTGGCCCGTATCCCGCGCAGCAGTTGTTCCGTCAATTGACGCGAACGCTGCGGATCGATCACACCGATGATGGGGAGAATGAGCAATCGCTCACGCACCTGGAGCACGGGGGTGGAGAGCTCGCGGATAGCCTCCTGTTGCTGGCGGATGATGCGCTCGCGCTCCTGAACGAACCCGACCGACACAGTGGTGGCAATCCTGTTCGCCGCCGGCTCGTACGCATCAAGCACGCGGTTCAGGAGGTCGAAGTTGGATTGGTATTTCTTGAACAATGACCGGGCAAGCACGTCGCGCAGCAGCAGCACGACGCCGACGACTTCCTGCGTCTCAACACCGCGGGGGATGATACGCTCCGAGAGGTTGCGGGCATAGGCTTGCAGGGCCTCAATGCTGCCGCTTTCCAACACCTCGACGTAGTTGTCATACACCGAGGTCGCTTCTGCGAAGATCTCCTCTTTGGTCATCGCCGTGAGCAGTTGGGCTTCCGTGATACGGCGGGCCCATTCTTCACGCAACTGCGTCCTGTTCTGGCGCAGGTGAGCAACCAGTTCGCGAAGCAGTGCAGTCGTGGCCTCCGAACTTACCTGCGGAACAGGGGTGACAACATCTATTTCTTTCTTGGCCATCGTGATCCCTCCTTCAGTCAATCTAGGTATTTTGTGGTACAATTGGTTGATTCAAGTCAAACGCCCGGATAAATCCGGCCGGCTTGAAGCACGTGTTCCAAGCCGACTGATCAATGGCTGCACGTGGGGCAATTTCTCTCTCGTCCGATGGTACGTTCCGAAATACTTTGGCGGGTGCATCACAAACAACCCCTCGAGGGCTGTTTTTTTCTCTCTACAGTGGTGGAAGAGAATGGGGGAGTATAGATAATCCGGTTGGAATTAGCAATAGGGAAATATGAGTAATCTTGGAACTCCTCTAATTGCAGGAGGGGGCATCCTCAAGATTGATGAGGGGCCCCGGGTGCCTAGTTTTTGAGGGAACCGGGGCAACTCCCGAAGATCAAAGGGCCAAGCCATGACGGCTTCTCGAGGTCCCGGAGGAATAGGGGTTGTCCGGCGGTTCTGTTCACTGGAGGAGACTCTCCATGATGACTTTCCGGGGGCCCCTACATCCCCAACGTTGACGGAGTATAAAGCTCCTGGAGCGAGATGAAACAAAAAAACCGTTGATGGTCATCCCAGCCAACGGTTTCTTCACAAGTTGAACTCCACCGCTACACATTGTTGCGCTATCCCGCCTTCTTCAATGCCTCGGCCCCGCTGACGATCTCGAGCAGTTCCTTGGTAATCGACGCCTGGCGTGCGTTGTTGAACTGCAGCGTGAGGCTGCGGATCATTTCCTTCGCGTTCTCGGTTGCGTTGTCCATGGCAGCCATGCGCGCCCCCTGTTCGGCGGCATTCGACTCGAGCAACACGCGCCACATCAGGAAGTTGAGATGCTTCGGAAGGAGAGCGTTCACAATTTCGGTCTTGGACGGCTCATAAATGTATTCGACCTGGGCATGCATCTTGTGTGTGTCCTCCTTCGCAACTTCCTCGGGGGGGATGGGAAGCACCTGTTCCACCACGATCCTCTGCTGCACCACCGATTTGAACTCGTTGTAGATCACTTCGACCTTGTCGAACTCCCCCTTTAAATATCCTTCCGTCAACTCCTGGATAATTGAGCGAGCTTCCTGGAAATCCAGGGACTGGAAGATGCCGACGTGTTTGGCATACAGCTCATACTGCCGCTTACTGAAAAAGTCAAAACCCTTTTTCCCCACGGTGATCAGCCTCATGTCGCCGGATTCCAGCATCGAAGCGTACTTGTTCCGGGCATGCTGGACGGCCGCTTTGATGATATTGCTGTTGAACGCACCGCAGAGACCACGGTCGGCTGTGACAACAACCAAGACCACCTTCTTCACATCTCGGGTCACCAGCAAGGGATTGATACCTGGGTCCACCTGCGGAACGAGATGCTGCAGGAGTCCAGCGAGCTTGCGCGCATACGGGCGCGTAGCCATGATCCCTTCCTGGGCACGGCGTAATTTGGCCGCCGCCACCATCTTCATCGCCTTGGTGATCTTCTGGGTATTCTTGACGCCGGTGATGCGGCGGCGTATTTCACGGAGTGTTGCCATGGAGCTGTTTCGTTGAACCCGTTATCTGTGACGAAGACTCAAAGACACCTAGAAATCATTTAAGAATTCTCAAGAAAAAATTTGTGCCTTCCCCGCCCGAACGACTGTGTCGTTCAGTCGGGCGGGGAGTCTTTGTGGCAACGATTTTCTTGTCACTCGCTTGTCACGTGGAAGAGACTTTAAACTTCCCGGCGAACTCCTTGACCACCGCGTGAAGCTTGTCCGTGAGTTCATCGCTCAGCGATTTCGTCTCCGCGATGGCGAGAAAGACATCAGCGTACTTCAACTCGATAAATTCATGCAACTGGCGTTCGTAGGGATCGACATCCTCCAACGGGATCTCATCGAGGTACCCGTTGGTGCCGACGAACATGCTGACCACCTGCTTTTCCACCGGCATGGGAACGTACTGCCCCTGTTTGAGGAGCTGGACGAGCCGTGAGCCGCGACGCAACTGTTGCTGTGTTGCCTTATCGAGGTCCGAGCCGAATTTGGCGAACGCTTCGAGCTCGCGGTACTGCGCCAACTCAAGGCGCAAGCGCCCCGCCACCTTCTTCATGGCCTTGATCTGGGCGTTCCCACCGACGCGGGAGACGGAGATACCGACGTTGATGGCCGGTCGGACACCAGAATTGAACAGGTTCGGCTCAAGGTAGATCTGCCCGTCGGTGATGGAAATAACGTTGGTCGGAATGTACGCGGAGACGTCACCGGCCTGCGTCTCGATCACGGGCAATGCGGTCAGGCTGCCCCCACCCAGATCATCGCTGAGCTTGGAGGCCCGCTCGAGCAGACGCGAGTGAAGGTAGAACACGTCGCCGGGATACGCCTCTCGGCCCGGAGGCCGCCGCAACAGGAGCGACATCTGGCGATACGCCTGGGCGTGCTTTGAAAGATCGTCGTACACGACCAGGGCATGGCGACCGCTGTCGCGGAAAAACTCGCCGAGAGTCGCACCGGCATACGGAGCGATGAACTGGAGCGGAGCTGAATCGCTTGCCGTCGCCAGGATCACCGTCGTATATTCCATGGCGCCGTGCTCCTGGAGCTTGGCGACGACCTGTGCCAGCGTCGATCCCTTCTGCCCGATGGCAACGTACATACAATAGACCGGCTTCACCCCTTCCTTCCGGGCTTTCTCAGAATGCGTGTACTTTTGGTTGATGATGGCATCCAACGCGACAGCGGTCTTCCCCGTCTGGCGGTCCCCGATGATCAACTCACGCTGGCCGCGGCCGATGGGGATCATGCCGTCGACAGCCTTGAGCCCTGTTTGCAGTGGTTCCTTCACCGGCTGGCGCTGGATAACGCCCAACGCTTTTCTCTCCAACGGAAGAAACTTCTCGGTCTTGATCGGACCTTTCCCATCCAGCGGTTTGCCGAGCGGGTCGATGACACGTCCCAGCATCTGGTCACCCACCGGCATTGAGGCAAGCCGATTGGTCCGTTTGACGGTGTCCCCTTCCTTGATCAGCGAGCTTTCGCCGAACAGCACGCACCCGATATTGTCTTCTTCAATATTCAGGGCCATGCCGTAGACGTCGTGCGGGAACTCCACGAGCTCTCCCGCCATGACCTTCGTGAGGCCATAGACGCGGGCAATGCCGTCGCCGACCTGCAGAACCGTTCCGACGTCATAGACATCGACTTCTTTTTCAAATCCGGAAAGTTGTTTCCGCAGAATTGCGGAGACTTCATCGGGTCGTACTTCTGCCATAATGGCTTCCTTTACGATACTTGTCAATGAGCAGGATGCTGAAAAACATTTCTAATTCGCTATGACGTCGCGAAGGGACGTGATGAAAAGAATTTGCTCAAAAAAAACAATCTTAGTTCTTCTTCGTGAACTTCGTGCCCTTCGTGGATAATATTTCTTTTTTATCAGCTTGCAGTTTCGCCTCTTCAGTTCCGGATCAGTTCATCGGTAAACCGCTCGCGGAGCAATTCCAATTGGCGGCGTATGCTGCCGTCGTACACCGTGTCGCCGATCCGCGCGATGAATCCCCCCTTCAACTGTTTATCGAGGGAGAAGGAGATCCGGACCTTCTTACGGGTGATGGATTCAAACCGCTTTTCAATCTGCCGGTGCTGATCGCCCGACAGTTCGACGGCCGCGCGGACATCAACGTTCACAATCCCCATGCGCTCGTCGCGCAGGTTGAAGAACTCTTCGATGATATGTCCCAGGGCATCTTCCCGTTTTTTCCCCGTGATCATGTCGAGGAACTCCAACGCGGAACCGCTCAGCTTCGATTGGAACATGCCGCGGAGGACCGATTTCTTTTTCTCCGCACCGATCACGGGGCTTTTCAGGAAAGCGACAAACTCCCGCGACTCCTGCACTGCCCTCTGGAGAATGGTAAAATCCTCGGAAAGGCGGTCGAGTGTTTTCTGCTCCGCGGCCAGCTCCATCATGGCTTGGGCATATCGACGGGCGACGCGAACGTTGCGCATAGGCTGATGATTCGTTAACCGGTCAACGGTTCATCGGTGATCCGGGGCTCAACATCCGCCCCACCAACCACCATTGGCCCGGGTCTAATTCTTGGGTAACTGGTTTAAGACGCTATCGACAAGTTTCTTCTGCTTCGCGGGATCAAGATTCTCATCGAGAATCTTCTCAGCGGCCTTGATGGCCAGATCGGCCACCTCGTTGCGGAGCTGCTGCTTGGCGGCTTCAATGTCCCGCTGGATCTCCTCTTTCGCGTGCTGGAGTTCCTGCTGGGCCTGTTGACGCGCCTTCGTGACGATCTCCTCCTTCAGCTTCTCCGCCAGCGCCTTGCCTTCCCGCAGGGCTTTTTGATACTCCTCGTCCGCTCTTGCCATATTCTTCTCGTTCTGCCTCAGGAGTTCGGCCGCTTCGGCGCGCGCTTTTTCGGACTGGTCCAGCGCGTCGCGGATGGCGTCCTCGCGATCGTGCAGGGACTTCAGCAGCGGCTTCCAGGCGTACTTACCGAGCACGAACGCCAGCAGGATAAACGTGACGATCGTCCAAACCATCAACCCGGGGTTGATATCGAACATGAGTTCCGACCCCTCTTACTTGGTTGCAAGAATGATGCAGATTGCGAGGGCGAAGAAGGTCGCTCCTTCGATCAGCGCGGCGGCGATCAGCATCGAGGTACGGACCTGGCCGGCCACTTCGGGCTGACGACCGCTTGCTTCCATCGCTGCGGCGGCAAGCTTGCCAATACCGAAGGCGGCGCCGAGAATCACGAGACCAGCTCCGAATCCTGCCGCAAGATATCCCCACTGAACCGCAGCCTGCTTTGCAACTTCAATTGAACTTTCCATTATGCAATTCCTCCTGAGTTAAGAAGTGTGTGATGGTATGATGTTGTTCTTGTACGAAGCGTGATCTTGCGATCCTCCTTCAATCGTCATTCCCGGTCTCAGTGAGCATGTTCCGCATGATCACCATGATCCTCTTGATGTTCAACTTGCATGCCCAAGCCCATGAAGAGCGACGTCAGCATGGTAAAAACGTACGCTTGCAGGAAGGCTACAAAGAGTTCGAGCATGCTGATCCCGAGGGCAAAAATAACCGGGACTGGCGCGATGTACGGTGAACGGAAAATGAAAATGAGGCCGATGAGCGACAGGATAACGATATGCCCGCCGGTCATGTTCGCAAAGAGACGGATGCAGAGCGCAAAGGGCTTGGTGAAGAGGCCGAGAATTTCGATCGGGACCATGATCGGCCAGAGTACAGGATGTACACCGCCGGTCAAATGGGCAAGGTAGTGTTTGAATCCCTGTGCATGGATGGCGGAGATCTGGATCATGCAAAAGGCGATGATCGCAAGCCCGGCCGTCACGGAAACATTCGACGTCGCTGTTGCACCGAACGGGACGAGTCCCACAAGGTTCATGATCAGGATAAAGAAAAAGGTCGTCAGGAGGTAGGGCAGGTACTTGATTCCCCCCGGTCCCATGTTCGGCAGTGCCACCTCGTCGCGCAGGAACACGATGAAGATCTCGAACAAGTTGCCGACTCCTCTCGGCACGCGATGTTGCCGGTTCTTCCGGGCCGCATAGCCCGCCATGGCAAGAAGCAGGAGTGCAGAGAAGAGCAGGAAGAACACATGTTTCGAAATGGAGAAGTCAAATGTGACGCCTCCCAGCGTAACGGGGGCAATGTGGGGAAGCTCAAGATGACCGCCGGGAAATTCCAGATCCATGGAGTTCTTCATATGGTCGAGCAAATGACCAAAGTCGAACTTCTCCCCATGCCCCGATGCCACCGCGGCTTGCGTGGTATCGGTCGCGGCGTGACCGAACTGGAGCGAATCGGCAGCGGAAGGGTTATCGATTCTCAAGAGCGGATTCCATCAACGTTTGAGCGAAACTTTCTTTTGAAGGTAATAAATTTCGAGAGCCAGGTTCAGACCGTAGAAGACCAGCAGCGACAGCATCAACCAGAGCGATTCAAAGTTGTACACCCGGACCAGCAGGAACACCCCCCCGACGAGCAGCAGCAACCGGACAACGGATCCCCCCAGGACGATCTTCAGGAAGGAGGTATTGGACTTCTCAAACCCCAGTTCGACAAAAACATAGCCCAGCAGTAAATGTGCCAGACTCATCAGTCCGCTTGCGAGGACGCTTTCCACCATCGTGCTGGTGGCATAGACAGACATTGGATAGACCGCAAGAACGACGATCCCCCCCCAGCTCAGCGCAACGATCTTCAGGAATGCCCAATCGATCTTCACAGGCGTCGGTGCGGCATTACGGCTGTTTTTGTTTATTGAGATCCGAGACGGTACGAAAGAACTTCACGAGCCCGCCTGCAAACCCGATCAGGATGCCGATCAACTGGAAGGTCGGGGATGTCTCGTAGGTCGAATCCAGCCACCAACCGGCAAAAAAGAACATCAGGACCGCCGCGGCCAGTTGGAATCCCAGGGTGAAGTACGGTGCAAAATCCTTATAAAGCTGGCCCATCCCCGGGAGCAACTCGTTCCGGTTCTTCGGGGTCTCCGGTTGTTTCCCGTGATTATTCGAACTTGATCCGGTGGACATAGCTGCCACCTTTCATCGCACCACAAGCAATTAGTGGCGTTGATCGTGAGTCGGGGCCCTGTCGGCCATCGAAACCTTCCCGTCAAACATACACCCTTCATCCACGACAAGCTTTGCCGCGCGGATGTCGCCCCGGATCACCGATTTTCCCTCGAACACGATTTTTTCCGTCACACTCAAGGAGCCTCTCACTTTGCCCCCCACCGTGGCGTTTTTCGCCGTCATGGTTCCTTCCACCTCGCCCGTCAACCCGACGGCGATGCTTTCGCTGGCCGTGATCTCGCCCGTAATCTTACCGTCAATCCGGACACTTCCCTGTGTCCGGATCTTCCCCTCCACGGTCGTTCCCTGCCCAATGAGGTTCAATTCTTTTGCTGGATCCGATTTCACGCGATCACCCCTCAGAAATTAAAGTTCAGGATATACTGTGCCGGATCAACCGGCGTGCCGTCTTTCCATACTTCAAAGTGGAGATGAGGTCCGGCGCTCGTTTGCCCTGTGTTGCCCAACTGCGCAATTGGCTCCCCCCTCCTGGCAAAGGCGTTGACGGACGTCATGAGAGACTGGTTGTGTTTGTACACCGTCAGGAATCCACCGGTATGCGTAAGAATAACTTTGTTCCCATCATCGCTCGTCCACCCGGCAAAGATCACATGGCCGTCGGCCGCCGCGTTCACGATGGTACCGGTCTTGCCTGCAACATCAATCCCGTAATGACGCTGATCCGGAATGAATCCGCGTGTGATGTACCCCTCCGTGGGGATGATCACGGGGAAAACGACCGTTTGCTTTTCCACAACCACGGCCCGCACGAAGGAAGGCTGTGAGAAGGAACGAACCTGTTCCGGAGTCTGCACCCCAACCCGCTCCGGTAACTGTTCGGCCTGAACTCTCCCGGATTGCGCGGGACGGGCAGACCCGAGGGCGGCTACACCGGAGTCGGTCACGACAACGTTTTCTCCGAGCGCCTTCCGCAACATCACATTGTAGTCACGCAGCTCAACCAACTGCTCCATCATCGATTCCATACGCTGGTTCAACGAAAGGAGCTGTTTGCCGTAACGATTCTCCAGCTCGGGGTTCTCAATGGGTAACATCGGGCCGACCGGAGTGTAGATGAGAATCGCAAGGACGCTCCCCACCAGGAAAAGCACAACGCCGGAAACAGAGAGGTAAATCTGCCATGGTGTAAATCGGACCGATTTCGCCTGGCCGGCGGCGTCCTTCGGCACCAGAACCAAGTCGTAACGTACCCTCTTTGACCTATGATGCTGGTCAGCCGGCATGGTGTCTGAATCGAACGAATGAGTATGAACCGTGGGAAGAACCCCCTCCCGAAGAGGTGAACACGCCCCATGCAAAGAGGTATACGGGAGATTCCGAGGTAACCGTCGCTCAACTGAACAATCTGAGCCTCTGGCTGAAAAATTAGAGAAAAAATATAGATAAAAGAACCCCAAAAGTCAAAGACATTTTTCACGTAAGATGCGAAGTGATAAGCACTTGAGGGGGGAGAAAATGAGCAGAGACAGTCTTCTG
>JACPUH010000005.1 GCA_016192345.1 Ignavibacteriales bacterium
AGAGGGACCGGCGCGTTGCAAGGTCCCCCATCGGCGGTTCAAGGTCAAGAAAAGAAAGAAGATCGATCATGATTTTCAGGAATGAGGAACGAACACAACGGTTGTGAAACGCGGAGGAAAGATAACGAGCATTGTACGATTATCAAAGGAGGATTTGAGGAGGGGGAGGAAGCACGGAGAAGTTCTCCGTGGGAATTTTCAGGAATGAAAACGAAGAAACCGGAGAGTGTCTCCGGCTTCTTTTAGAAAAAACGATTGCCAACAATGACAGGATAACCATCGGGTCAGGTTACCCCTCCGGCTGAAAACGCTCCACTTCCTCAAGCACCGTTCTGACGATATCTTCCTCCTTGACGCGTTTCACCACTTCTCCTTTGCGGTACAGGATGGCAACGCCCTTCCCCGCGGCAATTCCGATATCTGCCTCACTGGCTTCACCCGGACCGTTGACGACACATCCCAGCACGGCGATCTTCACCGGCTTCTTCACACCGGCGAGTTTCTCTTCAAGCTGCGCCATAATGCCGAAGAGATCCACCTCCAGCCGACCGCACGTGGGACACGCAATCAGTTCGATATTGCGGGAGGCGAGGCTTAACGAACGAAGAATTTCTTTTCCCACTTCAACTTCCTTCACCGGATCATCGGTGAGGGAAACGCGAATCGTGTCGCCAATTCCCTCGGCAAGTAACGTCCCGATGCCAACTGAGGACTTAATGGTGCCGATTCGGGTGGTTCCGGCTTCCGTCACCCCCAAATGCAACGGGATATCGGTCCGCTGCGCCACGAGGCGGTACGCCTCGATCATCAACTTGACATCGGTCGATTTCACCGAGATCACGACATCCTTGAAATTGAATTCGTCGCAGATCCCCACGTGCCGCATGGCGCTTTCAAAGAGAGCCTCCGCGGTCGGATAGCCATGCTTCTCCAGAATATCCTCTTCCAACGATCCGGAGTTCACGCCGATGCGGATCGGGATGCCGCGGTCCTTGCACGCCGTGAGCACCTGGCGGATGCGATCCTTCGTGCCGATATTGCCCGGATTGATCCGAACCTTCGCAACGCCGGCTTCAACAGCCTTGAGGGCAAAAATATGATTGAAATGGATGTCCGCGACGATTGGTACGGGGGATTGGCGGACGATTTCCGCCATCGCATCGGCGGCTTCCTTGTCGTTCACCGTCACACGAACAATGTCGACCCCTGCTTCCGCTGCGGTCTTGATCTGACCCACGGTGCCAGCAACATCGTCCGTCTTGGTCTTGGTCATCGTCTGTACGGAGATCGGCGCATCGCCGCCGATTTTGATCGTCCCAACCAACACCTGTCGGGTTGAACGCCGCGCACCGACTTTATAGGTTTGATGGTGGGGAAGAGCCTGAGTCATCGCGAGTATGTTGTCCGTATCCATACAATCTCTTAATTGATTTTCTTGCTTGCTTCGAAAAGGATCTTTTTTTCCTCGTCCGTCAAACTCTGATATCCGCCCCGGCTGATCTTGTCCAGGATCTCATCGATCTGTTTCTGCGTTGTCTCCTGTTCCTTCTTCCCGGCATCACGGATATCGTACACCTTCGCATCGACGATCTCTTCATGTTCGTCCGAATTCCGCTGCGAGGTCTTCGCATTCATCCACCAACGGACCCTGTCAAAGAGATCCTCAAAGGGCATCCGCCTCCCATCATACATCAGGAAAACATATCCCGCCAACGCGCCGCCGAGGTGGGCAAGATTCGCAATGGTCCCCTGGCCCCCAACGGCAAACACCCCCAGGAGAATCAATCCGGCGACGAAGTACTTCGCCTTGATCGGCAGCAGGAAATAGAGGAAGATATAGCGATCGGGGAAGGTCATGGCAAATGCCACCATCACCCCATAGACAGCCCCCGACGCACCGACGGTTGGTATTCCGTTGCCGAACTGATCCACCACCGAAGTCGGTTCAAGAAGCGGAGCGAGCAGAAGCTGGGCGACGCCAGCTGCGACACCGCAGATCAGGTAGAACGTCAGGAATTTTTTGGTACCCCAGGTGTGCTCCACCTCCATGCCGAACATCCAGAGCCCAAAAAACATATTGAAGAAAAGATGCCAGAAGTCGGCATGCATGAACTGGTAGGTGATCAACTGCCACGGGTAAAATCCGTACCCGAACGGCATCAGGCCAAGGTAATAGTTGAAAAAATAGCGAAGGGGCATTCCACCCAGGGTAAAGAGATTGCCGCCAAGGCCGAGGATCAGGAAGACGCCTCCATTGGCGATCATGAGCCATTTGATGACCGGCGGGAAGAACTGGAATCCTCCGAACATGGAAGGGCGGTTATAATTGCCGGGATACGACATGGAATGAGAGTCTCGGTGATAGTACTTGAAAAACTGAAGATGGATTACCGGTGAAGGGCGTGGTGAGACGACGTGAAGTCTCTTTCCCCGACACCTATTTAAGTCTTCGTAGTGAGCACTGCCACGCCGGGCAGAACTTTCCCTTCCAGAAATTCCAATGAAGCGCCGCCGCCGGTCGAGACGTGCGATACGCTCTTCTCCAACCCCGCTTTGGCAATCGCGGCCGCCGAATCACCGCCACCGACGATGGTCACGGTCCCTCCTCGTGTTGCCTCCCCCAACGCTTTCGCAATTGCGTTCGTTCCTTCGGCGAAACGATCCATCTCGAACACACCCATGGGACCGTTCCACACAACGGTTTTTGCCTTACGGATCTCATCGCTGAAGAGTTTCACCGTCTCGGGACCGATATCGAGCCCCTGCCACCCTGCCGGAATTGCATGGATGGAGACCGTCTGTGTCTTTGCCCCGTTATCGAACGCATCCGCCACCACGCAATCCGTGGGGAGCAGGAACCGCACTCCCAGGGCCTTTGCCTCCTCCAGGATCTTCTTCGCCATCTCGACCCGGTCCTCTTCCAACAAGGACTTTCCGATCTCCAGCCCCTGTGCCTTGTAGAAGGTAAACATCATCCCACCGCCAATCAAGAGCACATCCACTTTTCTCATCAGGTTCTGAATAACATCGATCTTCCCTGAGATTTTGGCGCCTCCCATGACGGCGACGTACGGTTTCGCCGGATTGCTCACAGCCCGGTCGAGATACTCGAGTTCCTTTTCCATCAACAGCCCCGCCACCGCCGGCAGGAACGCGGCAATGGCTTCCGTCGAAGCATGCGCACGGTGCGCCGAACCGAACGCATCATTGACGAACACATCGGCATAGGCGGCAAGCTCCTTCGCCATGGCTTCCCGCTGTGAAGCTTCCTTGGATGTTTCCTGGGGATGGAACCGGGTGTTTTCCAACATCAGCACCTCACCGGTGCCGAGCGCTTCCACAGCGGCCCTGGCTTCCGGACCGATGGCCGCCGGCGCGAACTTCACCGGTCGCTTGAGCAACCGTGACAATTGTTCGGCAATCGGTTTCATGCGATGCTTGCCTTCGATGAACTTCGCTTCATCGAACGGCTTGGCATCCCTCTCGGCCTTCTCTTTTGCCTTCTTCACATCCTTCTTCGGATCGCCGAGATGCGACATGAGAACCAGGTATTTCGGTTGGTGTTCCAGTACATAGCTGATGGTCGGGAGCGCCGCCTTGATGCGGTTATCATCCTGGACCGCTCCGTTCTTCATCGGTACATTGAAATCCACGCGCATGATCACGCGCTTGCCTCTGAAATCAACCTCTCTGACGGTTTTCTTGTTCATGGTCGTTCTTTCCGGGAACCACGCTCAATCACAGAGTCGACGAACCAAATCCCTCTCCCGCATCAACCTTTGACGGCATCCTCTGCAAAGGCGGTGTTCCGTGAGATGGGTGAAGAATAAGAAAGGCTGTGCACGCCGAAACGCACACAGCCTGTGTTGTTTGCATACGCACCGCGGTGTTCAGGCAGACATCGAACGGCTCTTACAGCTTTGAAGCCATCAGGTTGCAGAGATCCACCGTGCGGCAGGAATAGCCCCACTCGTTGTCGTACCACGAGACCACCTTAAAAAACCGTTTCTCGCCCTTCAGGTTGTTCTGCATCGTCGCCAGTGAATCATAGATCGAGGAACGGTCGTCATGGATAAAGTCGGTCGAGACCACCTCTTCGTGCGCGTAGCCGAGGATCCCTTTCAGATAGGTCTCGGAGGCCTTCTTCAGCAGACCGTCGATCTCTTCCATGGAGGTATCGCGCGTGGCACGAAAAGTCAAATCGACCACCGACACGTCCGCCGTGGGAACTCGGAACGACATCCCCGTCAACTTCCCCTTCGTTGCGGGAAGGACTTCTCCGACGGCTTTGGCGGCGCCGGTGCTTGAGGGGATGATGTTAATGGCCGCCGCACGCCCGCCCCTCCAATCCTTCTTCGAAGGACCGTCCACCGTCTTTTGGGTGGCCGTGTAGGAGTGGATTGTTGTCATCAACCCCGTCTCGATGCCGATCCCTTCCTTCAGGAGGACATGCACAACCGGGGCAAGACAGTTGGTCGTGCACGAAGCGTTGGAAACGATGGCATGCTTCGAGGAATCATATTCCCCTTCATTCACTCCCATCACGATCGTCTTGACCTCCCCTTTGCCGGGGGCGGAGATAAGAACTTTTTTCGCTCCGGCGGCAAGATGGCCTTTGGCCTTTTCGGAATCAGTGAACAACCCGGTCGATTCGATGACGATATCCACGCCAAGTTCCTTCCACGGCAACTGTGAAGGATCTTTCTGCGCCAGGACGCATTTGACCTTGTGCCCGTTCACCACGAGAATATCGTCTGCTTCCAGCGAGGGGTTGCTCTTCTCGCTGCTCAGGGTGCCTCGGAACCGTCCGTGCACCGAGTCATACTTCAATTGGTAAGCAAAGTATTTTGCATCGGGACTCACATCGATAACGGCAACGACGTCAAGCGTCTTGCCGAGGAAACCTTTATCGGCCATGACGTTGAGAATCTGCCGGCCGATGCGCCCGAATCCATTGATTGCCACTTTCACTGCCATAAGAACCTCCAAACCTGAGTTGATTCCGTTGGAAAATTGGAAAATCAGTTCAAAACACGGGAAAAGGTAGAGAGAAATGGAGTGAAAGTCAAGAAATGCACTTGGATGGTCGTTTCCCAATAATGAAGTGAGGTTCGAGCACGGCAGAGTGAGAAGAACTCAACTGGCAAGCGCTGCGGATGAAGCAACAATCCTGAGAGCGCCTGCATTACGCAGTGTCGCCGCGCATGCAACGATCGTTGCACCGGTGGTGATGACGTCGTCGATGAGGATGATCGTCCTCCCCTTCACGTCGTCCTCCTTCCCGGGCCTCACTTCGAATGCCGCCTCCATGTTTTTCTTCCGTTCTTCCAGCGTCAAGGTCGTCTGGCTTTGGGTAAAACGCGTTCTCCGCAGAAGGTCGGTCCGGACCGGTATCGAAGTCACCATGGAGACACCGTGGGCAATCCGCTCGGCCTGATTGTATCCCCGTTCCCGCAATTTTCGTTTGTGAAGGGGAATGGGGATAAGAACATCCCCTTCCTCACCCACCACACGAAACGCTTCGCCGAGCCTCCTCCCCAGCTCCACCCCCAACGATTCGTACCCGTTGTACTTCAGGGCATGGGCAATGTGTTGAAAGGCTCCTTCCTTTTCAAACACGAACAGGGAGACAAGACTCTCCACCTCCCCAGAGACAACGAGCTTCTCCCTTGTTTCGATGTACAGCGGGAGTACTGGGGAAACGCGTTCGATGGAATCCCAGCAAGAATCACAGACGCGTTGGCGCCCGGCGGGGACCATTGCGGCACAAGAGAGGCATGACGGTGGGAAAATAAAATCGAGAATTGCATACGCGGCATTGCGCACGAAACGGGCCGGCATCCTGTTCCCAACGGCTTCAACGATGTCCTCCCTTTCTCTTCCCTGCTCTCCCACCCCTCTTCTCTCCTCCTCTGCAGGCTCTCAGGACTTCCGCTGTTCGAGCCGCTCGATTTCGTCGCGTAACTCAGCCGCCCGTTCAAATTCAAGGTCTTTTGCCGCCCTCTTCATCTCAACCCGCATTTCCTCAAGCAAATCTTTTCGTTGGGCAGGAGTAAGATATTTGACGACGGTATCGGAGACGGAGGGGGCCTTTGCGCGATCCTTGCGGGGGTCACGCGACGACCGGACATCGGCAACAGCAGTGGCCGCCAGCACTTCTTCCGTCGATTTGTAAATCGTGGTGGGCGTAATCCCGTGGAGATCGTTATACTGGACTTGCTTGGCACGGCGGCGGGTCGTCTCTTCGATCATCCGCTCCATGGATCCGGTGACCGTATCGGCATACAGGATCACCCTGCCGTTGACGTTGCGGGCCGTCCTTCCTGCGGTCTGGATCAGCGAGCGGTCGGAGCGGAGGAATCCCTCCTTGTCGGCGTCGATGATCGCCACGAGGGAAACCTCGGGAAGATCAAGGCCTTCACGCAAAAGGTTGACGCCGACCAGGACATCGAAATCCCCCAAACGCAAGTCCCGCAGGATCTCCACACGCCCGAGCGCGTCCACTTCCGAATGGATGTACCGGACCTTGATGCCGATGTCGGTGAGATATTCCGTCAGGTCCTCTGCCATCCGCTTGGTGAGGGTGGTGACGAGGACGCGTTCCTTCCTCAAGGCCCTCGCCCGGATCTCTGCGATCAAGTCGTCGATCTGATGCTTGCTGGGCCGGACCATCACTTCCGGGTCGATCAACCCGGTCGGGCGGATCACTTGTTCGACGACGACCCCTTGACACCGTTCAAGCTCATAGTCTCCCGGTGTTGCGGTGACGTAAATCCGTTGGCCGACCATACTCTCCCATTCATCGAACGTGAGCGGACGGTTGTCCAAAGCCGACGGGAGTCGGAAACCGTACTCGACGAGCGTTGTCTTACGCGAACGATCGCCGTGCCACATGCCGCGGATCTGCGGGACGGTGACGTGCGATTCGTCGATCACCGTCAGGAAGTCCTTGGGGAAATAATCGAGCAGGCAATAGGGACGCGAGCCGGGGGGCCGGGCTGCAAGATGGCGCGAATAGTTTTCGATACCGGAACAATACCCGATCTCGCGCATCATCTCCATGTCGAAGCGGGTCCTCTGTTCCAGCCTCTGGGCCTCCAGCAATTTTCCCAGCAACCGCAACTCGGCGAGACGCTCCTGCAACTCTTCCTTGATCGTCGTCAGTGCCCGCTCGATGCTCGGTCGCGTGGTGACGAATTGCTTCGCGGGATAAATGACCTCGAAGTCAACCTCCCCCAGGATGTGCCCGTCGGTTTTCTGGATGGTGGAGATCCGCTCGATCTGGTCGCCGAAAAATTCAACCCGGACCGCCTCTTCGTTCTCATATCCCGGGATGACCTCGACAACATCGCCGCGGACACGAAACGAGCCGCGCGAAAATTCGTAGTCGTTGCGCGTATAAAGCATGTCCAGCAACTTTTTCAATACTTCCGTGCGCGAGATCTGCTGTCCCTTCCGCAGGGTCAGCGTCTGCGAGAGCCACTCCTCCGGAGCACCGATGCCGTAGATGCAGCTGACCGACGCGACGACAATAACGTTCGGATCGCCGCTGAGCAGCGCGCTGGTCGCTTTTAACCGGAGCCGGTCGATCTCCTCATTGACGGAAGAGTCCTTCGCAATGTACGTATCGCTGGAAGGGACGTACGCTTCCGGCTGAAAGTAATCATAGTAGCTGATGAAGAACTCGACACGGTTTTTTGGGAAAAACCCCTTGAACTCCGCGTATAACTGCGCCGCCAGTGTTTTGTTGTGGGACATCACGAGCACCGGCTTGCCGACGTTCCGGATGACGTTGGAGATGGTGAACGTCTTCCCGCTCCCGGTCACACCAAGCAAGGTCTGATGCTTGTCCCCGCGCTGGACCCCCTCGGTGAGCTGCCGGATCGCCTCGGGCTGGTCCCCCATTGGCTTGTACTCGGATTCTAAAAGAAAAGGCACCGTGTTGCTCCAATTTCAAATAATTCAATCACTCGTGCGACTCCTTTGTGCTCTTCCTCGTTCCCTGCAGGGATCAAACCTCCCATTGTCCTACTCTTTGCCGCCGGTCCTTGCCACGTACAGGAACGCATCCTTCACAAACTCCGCCGCATTCGTCTCAAACGGCGGGGGTATACCTTTCTTCAGTTGATCGTACGTCACCATCGCTCCCCCCGCGGAAATCGACAGATTGGGATTGATGAGGATCGTCCTTGTAGCACCGCCACATTTGAGCACGACGCTGACCTTGACGTTCGGAAACGTCGCATCGATCACGGGATCGATATGGACCGGAACTCCGAGTACCTTCATCGCCTCCGGAGACTCGGCATCCACCTCGATATTCTGGGTCTTCAGGAGGGCCAGGCTCTCCTGCACACACTTGCGTGTCAGGGCGGCGACTTCCCCGGCTATGGCGCCGAGCTTTTCGCGATCGCCTGTGAATTTCGCCCATTCCTTTACGGTCGTCATCAGCAAATTTTTCGATGCTTCGTTCATAGTGCACCTCAGGATAGTTGGTGAAATAAGCCTTGCGGCGGGACTGACGCTGATCGGGTGGAACAATATACTGACTGCTCCGGCAGGTTGCAAGCAACGCCTTGCTTCACTCTTTTCTGTTTGCTACCTTCCTACCGCCCTATGAACATGCTGCGACGCAAGCCCTGGATAGTTCTCTTCTGCTGGTCTGTTGCCGCCGGTTGCGGCCCCTCCTCCGGTGATCCATCAACCGAAACCGTGCGGGTTGCCGACGCGTACGCAGCGCTTATGCTCCTGCACGAACAGTATCGATCGCAGGACCGTGACAGGGATTCGCTCCTCTATCATCGTCAGGTTCAATCGTTGCTCGACTCCACTGGGTTCTCCCGTGAGGAATTCTTCGCCGCGGTCGAGCGCCAACTTCGCACACTCGAATCTTCACGCCTGTTCTATGAACGTCTGTATACCGCTTTGGAACTCCGCAGGAACAAACCGTAACGTCCTTGCTCACATAAGGAGAGAAACTATGCGACTATCCATCCGGATTCTTATCGCCGCAACGCTCACGTTGCAACTGGCGACTGCCCAGGACGGGTTTAAAGCCGTCCAGAGCCAGGTCGTCGAGCACACCCTGAAGAACGGGCTGAAGTTCCTGATCCTTCCCCGCCGTGAAGCCCCGGTCGTTTCATTCACAACCTATGTCTCCATCGGCTCCGTGAACGAGAGTCGCGGTATTACGGGCCTCGCACATATATTCGAACATCTGGCCTTCAAGGGGACGACCGATATCGGTACGAAGGATTACTCCAAAGAGAAGGCTGCCCTTGCGGCTCTCGACAAGGCATGGAGCGCCCTGGAGCAGGAGAGGCTCACCGTGAACCCCGACACGGCGAAGCTTGCTTCGCTGACGGCTGCGTTTGGGAAGGCACAGGAAGCAGCGATGCAGTACAGCGATGGGGACGAATTCAGCCGGGTCATCGAACAGCAGGGGGGTGTGGGCCTCAATGCTGGAACGAGCATGGACGAGACAACGTATTTCTACAGTCTCCCCTCCAACAAACTCGAGCTCTGGTTCTCCCTCGAATCGGCCCGGTTCTACGACCCCGTCATCCGTGACTTCTATAAAGAAAAAGATGTGGTCATGGAAGAGCGTCGGATGCGCGTGGAGAGCAACCCCATCGGAAAGATGATCGAGGAAGTGATTGCCGTGGCGTTCAAGTCTCACCCCTACAAAGACAACACCATCGGCCACATGGCCGACCTGAAAGGGATTACGCGACAGGAAGCCTATGAGTTCTTCAAGAAGTATTACGTTCCGTCGAACATGACCATCGCGATCGTCGGGGATGTGGACGTCAACGAAGTGAAGCGTCTGGCCGAGCGGTATTTCGCCCGCATTCCAGCCGGCCGGAAAGCCGACCCGGTCCGCACCACCGAACCGCCGCAGAACGGCGAGCGCCGCGTGGTGTTGCGCGAACAATCCCAGCCGGTGATCGTGCTGGGCTATAAAAAGGGAGGGATCCACGATGCGGATGACGCGGTATACGACGTGATCTCGGATCTGATGAGTTCCGGCAGAACATCGCGTCTCTACACCTCCCTGGTGCGAGACAAAAAGCTTTCGATTTCCGCGGGAGGGTTCGGCGGCTTTCCCGGCCAGAAATATCCGAACCTCTTTCTTTTTTATGCCTTCCCGGCCCAGGGACGATCGAACGACACGTGCCTGGCTGCCATCGAACATGAAATTGAACGGTTGAAGACGGAGCAGGTCAGCGAGGAGGATTTGAAGGCGATCAAGACGCGCGCACGCGCCGGACTGATCCGATCGTTGGGATCGAACCAGGGACTCGCAAACCAGCTCTCCACGTATGAAGGGCTCTATGGCAACTGGCGCGAGTTGTTCAACTCGCTGGATAAACTGAACGCGGTCACCGCCGCAGACATCCAACGGGTCGCAACATCCGTCTTCGTCAACAATAACAGAAGCATCGGAACCATCGAACCTGTGAATTAAGTCCGACCACCGGATGCGCAGACGAGATCCTGCGCATTCAGGGACCAACTAGGGAGAATACGTCATGAAACGACAACGCCTTCACATCACCCTGCTGCTGATCGTGGCCCTCGCGTTCTCTGCCACCGCCCAAACGCCCACGGCCAAACCACAGCATTACAAGAATCTGAAATATCCGAAACTTCGGGAACTTCAGATCCCGGAGCCAACCCGGTTCGAGCTCGCGAACGGTATGATCGTCTATCTCCTGGAAGACCATACACTCCCGACCATCAATGCCTCGGCGATGGTACGAACGGGGTCGCGCTATGAACAGGCCGATAAGGTCGGCCTGGCAAGCCTCACCGGACAAGTGATGCGGACCGGGGGAACCACCTCGAAAACGGGCGAGGAGATCGATCAAATGCTGGAGCGTGCGGCCGCATCGGTGGAAACCTTCATCGGCTCGACATCCGGCGGCGCGCGGCTCTCCGTCCTCAAAGAGGATTTTGACATGGGACTCGGAGTTCTGGCCGACATCCTAAAAAACCCGGCGTTTCGTGAAGACAAGATCGATCTGGCCAAGGTTTCCTCCCGTTCCGGCATCAGCCGGCGCAACGATCAAGTCGATGCGATCGCGGGGCGCGAGTTCAACCGGTTGATCTACGGGACCACCAGTCCCTACGGGCGGCTCATGGAATACGTCCATGTGGAGAACATCGCCAGGCAGGACTTGATTGATTTCCACAGGAAGTATTTTCTCCCCAACGCCATGATGATCGCCGTGTGGGGTGATTTCTCCACGGCCGCCATGAAAACGAAAATCGAGGGAGCGTTCGGAGATTGGGCGCGTGGAACCATGGCCGTCCCTCCGGCCCCGCAGGCCCGGATGGCAACGGCACGGACGGTGAACTTCATCAAAAAAACAGATGTCAACCAGTCCCAAATCTACATCGGCCACCTTGGGGGGAAGCTTAACGACCCCGAAAGCGCGCTGCTCAACCTTGCCGATAAGGCGCTTGGCGGCGGTCAGGCTTCAAGGCTCTTTTCAAAAATACGTTCCGAGCAGGGCCTTGCGTACGCGGTGTGGAGTTTTTGGGGGGAATCGTACGATTACCAAGGGGCCTTTTCCATGGGAGGCTCGACCAAATCCGGAACGACGGTGGCAATGGTCAAGTCCATCCTGAAGGAATTTGAAGGGGCGGTGACGAGCGGGATCACCGAGTCCGAATTGCGGTACGCCAAGGAATCGTTCCTCAATTCTTTTGTGTTCGAGTTCGACACCAAGGCCAAAGTCATCAACAAACTGATGACGCTCGAGTATTATGGTTATCCCAAAGACTATTACCAGAAACAACAGCAGGCCGTTCAGAACGCGACGTTGAAGGCCGTCAACGAGGCCATGCAGAAACGCTGGAAGCCGGAGGTTCTCTCGATCCTGGTGGTCGGAAACGACAGTGAGTTTGATGCGCCGTTAAGCTCGCTCGGCACCGTCAAGACTATCGATATTACCATCCCCTCTCCGCCGGAGAAAATTCCCGACGCCACGCCGGAGACGCTTGCCAAAGGGAAGGAGCTCCTGAAGAAGACCCTCGCCGCCATGGGAGGGCCGCAGGTTGCAACACTCAAGGACATGGTCACAACGGTCAAGTTGATGCAATCGACTCCCATGGGAGATATCGCGATGGACGCGGAAATGAAGGTGGTCATGCCGAACAAGTTCGCGACCCGTCTCAAATCACCGATGGGGGAAATGACCATGGCGTTCGACGGGACCGGCGGGTGGGTTCAATCACCCATGGGAACCCAGGATATGCCGGGATCATTGAGGGAAAATTTTCAGAAACAGATGGCCAGCGACATGCATCACCTGCTGCAGAATTTTGAGAAGGCGGAGTACCAGATCCAGTACCTGAAGGAGGAAGCGATCGAGGGAAAGCCGATGAGCGTCGTGTTCATCCGCTATACCCCGACCAACTACTCCTTCCGGTATTACATCGACACGAAGTCCGGACTCTTCACCAGGAAGGTGGCAAAGGGAACCACTCCCGGCGGTCCGGCAGATATCGAAGAGAATTATTCCGACTACCGCCCGGTGAACGGTGTTCAGATCCCTTACAAAACGGAGGCTTCCACCGGCGGGAAAAAGGTTTCAGAACTCACCATCGTTTCGGCAACAGTCAACACAGGTGTCAAGGATGACGTCTTTAAAAAACCGTAATTCCGGAATGTTCATCGCTCATCACGGAGTAAACCGTTTTTCCCGGATGAGGCTTCTTGTCGTGGCAACTGTTCTTCTCGCCGGCGGAACAATCACCGCAGAGACAAACGCGCAGAAGAAAACCGAATCCGCGGCGAGTGCTCAACGGGCGAAGAGCATTTTGAGGGAAGCCCTGACCGCCATGGGGGGCAAGGCGCTCCTTGAGACGAGGGATATGAGCGTTTCCTTTACCATTACATCATACACTCCGCAAGGCAGTACATCGTACGCCATGCAGAACCAGTATGCGCGACCGGACAAGATCAGGCAAACGACGAAGTTTGACTTCGGTGAAGTGATCGTGGGATTCGATGGGTCGGTCGGTTGGGTCAAGAATCCTGCGGGGGTCGAGGAGCTTCCGGAATCCCAGAAGGAGGAAACGCGGAGCATCTCGCTTTGGATCCTCTATGACATCCTGCAATCGATCGATAAGAAGGTATACACCTTCGAGTACCTCCGGACCGGAAGTGAGGAGGGCTCGAAGATCCATGAAATTTCAGCACGGCATAAGGACATGAAGGAACCGATCAGACTCTTCATCGATGATCAGTGGAAGTTCATCGTGAAAAAAATCGTCCGGCGGCATGGGCCCGAAGGCCTGATCGATGTAGAGGAGGACCTGTCGGATTTCAGAACCGTTCAGGGAGTCAAGGTCCCCTTTCGTCTCACCTACCAAACCCCTTCCATAAAAGTGGGGGATATCGTCGTGGACGAGGTGAAGGTGAACTCCGGCCTGGCCCCGGCCCTGTTTAAGAAACCGAAACCATAACCTCCGAACGCGAAGGCGCAGGCAGGAACGCAATCCGTGCGAAACGTCCCGTGGCCGCCCCCCTTTCATGCACTCCGTCTACAAACACCTCGATACCATCACCGGACTGTTTATCGCCGTCCTTCTTATTTCCAACGTGGCTTCGACCAAGATCGTCGATCTCGGCATCATGACCTTTGACGGAGGGACGTTGTTATTCCCCCTGAGTTACATCTTCGGGGACATCCTTACGGAAGTGTACGGCTATGCCCGATCGAGGAAAGTTATCTGGCTTGGGTTCTTCTCGGCGGCGTTGATGGCGGGAACAATCGCGGGGGTGGGCGCACTGCCGGCCGCCGGGGAGTGGACGTTTCAGGAATCATACGATACCGTGCTGGGTTTGACACCGCGCATCGTCGCTGCAAGCCTCGTGGCCTTTTGGATGGGAGAATTCTCCAACTCTGTCGTTCTTGCCTGCATGAAGGTCGCTACCAATGGAAGGCATCTCTGGGCGCGGACGATCGGTTCAACCTTGATCGGGCAGGGGCTTGACACGGTGGTATTCGTGCTGCTCGCCTTCGGCGGGACCATGTCCACGGGTCTGCTTGCGGAGATCGTCGTTTCCAATTACCTCTTCAAGTGCGGCGTGGAGATTCTCTTCACACCTGTAACTTATGCGACCGCCGGCTGGCTGAAGAAAACGGAGGGGATCGATTGGTACGATCGAGGGACGAACTTCAACCCTTTCCGGACCTCGCTTTCCTAGTGCCACAACAATTAAGAAATTTTGAATTTCTTCACCGAGGGACATACAAAAAGGCAGTAGTGCCGCCCCAATGAACACCTCAGGTCATCTCCAAACACAATATTACATATTGGAGGGGCACTAGAACCCGTCCTGAAAATTCCTTGGTCACAAAAAAGCAGAAGGCGCAAAGTTCCTTTGCGCCTTCATGGGGAAAGAGACAACCTCGCAAAACAATGGAACGGGGGATTCGTGCAAAAACCCCGAGGCTCAGTTCCCCCGCTTGAGGGAGAACCTAAACGAACTTCCTTTCCCCACCTCGCTGTCAACCCAGATCCTCCCTCCATGGGCCTTGATGATTTCGCGGCAGATCCACAACCCCAGGCCGGTCCCTTTGATCTTGACAGCCTCACCGGCATCGACCCGTGAATATTTCTGGAAGAGTTTCCCCATGTATTCGGTGGGAATTCCGAGCCCCTGATCGCTCACGCTGAACAGCACTTCATCCGGTTGCTGGTCATGCGATACGACCGTGACGGTGATCGCCCCGCCGGCGGGAGAATATTTCACGGCGTTGGAAATCAAATTCTGCAGCACCTGCCGGAGCTTGTTCTGGTCCCCGCGCACATACGAACAATTGAGATCAACGGTGGAGGTAAAGGTATGCCGTGAGGAGATCTTCACCATCGTGAGCGCCTCCTGGATCACGCTTTCCACGTTGACGATCTTGAACTGATAATTCAACTGACCGGCTTCGATCTTGGCAATCGAGAGGGTATCCTCCGCGAGGGTACTGAGCTTGCCGGCCTGGTCCACGATAATGCCCAGATATTCCCGGAGGCGTTCCGGCTTGAGGGTGTCTTCCTTGCGCAGGAGAGACTTCGCCGCCAGCATGATCGTGGAGAGCGGGGTGCGGAAATCATGCGAGACGATCCCGACAAAGTCGGTCTTCAATTTGTCCAGCTCCAACAGGCGCTGATTGCTTCTCTTGATCTCGTCAAACAGCTTGGCATTCCGCATGGCGCTGCCGATCTGGTCGCACAACGTCTCCAGCACCAGCACATCCGTTTCATCGAAGGCATGGAGCCGCGTGTCCTCGACATTGAGAACACCGACAACCTCGTTGTTGATCAGAATGGGGAGAGCAAGCTCGGAGTTGGTATTGTGGTACTGGTAGGCCATGTAGCGCGGGTCCAGCGTTACGTCGTTGGCGAGGACCGGCTGGCCGTGTTCTGCAACCCAGCCGATAATGCCGCGGCCGAGCTGTTGCCGGTAGCCATGCGGAAGAAAATCGATATAGTTGCCGGCATGCGCCGCGAGGATCATGTCCTTGGTGTCTTTTTCGACGGAAAAGATCGTAACATCGAAATAGTTGAAGTTCCGCTGGATCGCCTCCGAAGCCGCACTAAGCAATTCGTCAACATCGAGAGCCGTGGTAAGTTTCCCCGCGATTTGATTGACCAGTCCGATTTGCGCCAAACGCTTCTGGGCCTTCTCCATCATGCCGGTATGGCGTAACGCAATGGCTATCTGGAGGCTCAACAATTGGGCAAGCCAGAGATCGGGGTCGCTGAAGGCCCCCCCCTTCGACGAACCAAACACCATCACTCCGATAACATCGTCCCACGTCCTGACCGGAACGATGACCAGTGAGGAAATCCCCAGGTCCTTCAGCTTCCCTTCCAGCGAGGGGTGGAACGACGGAGCGGAAGCGATATCGACAATGATCGCCGCCTTGTTTTCGATGGCCCAACCGGGCATGCCCACATCGACCGCGAAGTGCTTGTGATCGATCTCTATGGCATCCATCAACGGCGAAAGCGCATGAACAATATAATGCGTCCGGTTCTGGCTGAGCAGGCAGAGAAAGGCCGATTCACCCTCCAGCAGGCGTTTCAGGTCTTCCTTGAGCACAGCGAGAATTTCCTCCCTGGACTGGGCGGCATCGATCTTGAGTGAAAGCTCGCTGAGCGTATTGACCCGGACATTGAACTCCTGCGCCTCCAGCAACCGGGAGCGCATTTCCTCAGGGGACAGGAACTCAAGATTTTCAGGATTTTGCCAGTCAGTGGACATAGTGTGACGTACGAAAAATTTCAAATGTACTCCTTGGAACAGTATTCATGATCATGGCGTCGCTCCCGGGGATGACGCCTGGTACCGTACTTCCCGTTCAAACCAGTCGGGGGCAAGCATGCCATACACCAAATGGTCGACAAAATGGTCGTACAGCCATTCCGCTTCGCGAATTTTGCCTTCGGGACGAAACCCCAACCGC
>JACPUH010000010.1 GCA_016192345.1 Ignavibacteriales bacterium
ACGGCGGCTCAACCTTCAGGTGCGTCAAGTAAATACCCCGCTCTTCAGCGTAGGCTTTCTCGAGCCAGGCAATCGCTTGATCCTTGTCGCCCAGCCCGACGCAAACCAGTGCAAAGGCAGTAGGCTGTACGTAGCCCGTAATGGCTTGTTGCTTGAGTTGCTCGAGAATCTTCCGCGCCTGGTCCTTCTGCCCGGCCAGGCCGTAGGCGTATCCCAGCATCGCGAGTGGGTCCCCGCTTAGTCTGCTTGTCGCGGCTACAGCCTTTTGCAGATTACGAATAGCCTCGGGATACATGCCCTTTCCCAGATACGCGAAGCCCAGCTCGTGGTACATCGTCCCGACGTTCGGATCGAGCTCAGCCACTCGCTGTAGCGCTAGGATTGCGCGGTCGTACTGGCGTGCGTGGTTGTAGTTCGATCCGACGCCCACGGCGATCTGCACGGAGAGCGGGTCGAGTTGCTGGGCACGATGGAGCTCCGCGATGGACTCATCGAAACGTAAAAATGTCAGCATAAAAATGGAGTACCAAGCATGTGCGGTCGAATAACTGGGATTCAATTGGATAGCGCGCTGGAATTCCCGTTCAGCGCCGCTCCAGTCCATGTCGTAGGCAAACTTGACGAACCCCAACGAGGTGTGCCCTTCAGCGATGTGATCGTCAATCTCCAGAGCTTTCAGTGCCGCAGCCTTGGCCTTTGGGAAAGCTTCGTTGGGGCGGAGATACGCCTGATTGGCGGAGTAAGCGTATGCATCGGCGAGGCCGGCGTACGCCAATGGATCGCCGGGGTCAGCCTCAATGGCTCGCTGGAAAAGCTCGAGTGCTTTCTTCAGTCCTTCTTTTGTCCTCTTGTTCCAGTAGAAGCGCCCCTTGAGATAAGCTTCGTGGGCTTCCGGATTGACCGCACGGGAGCTGGCCAGGCGTGTCTTCTCCTCAGGAGTCACGGCAACCTTGATCTGGCCGGCAATCGCCCGCGCCACCTCGCTCTGCAAGGCCAGAATGCCACGCAACTCACGCTGGTAGCTCTCCGCCCACAAGTGTTTGTCCGTCGAGCCGTGGATCAACTGCACGGTGATGCGCACCTGGTCGCCTTCCCTTAACACCGACCCCTCAATCAGAGCGTCGACATTGAGTTCCCGGGCAATCTGAGGGAGCGGCTTCTTCACTCCTTTGTATTGCATAGCAGAGGTTCGCGAAATTACTCTCAAGGCACTGATCTTCGACAGTTCCGTGATCAGCGCTTCGGTCATTCCGTCTGCAAAATACTCTTGATCTGGATCTCGCCCCATGTTCTCCAGAGGTAATACGGCGAGCGATTCAAACTTTTCCCTTGTCGGTTGCAAGTTGGTGAGGAGTGCAACAGCTATCATAACCAGAGCAATTACTCCTAGCGAGAGGTAGGTATACGTGCGCTTTTTCAGGGAAGGTCTTGCCCTGCTGACTGCCGCTCCCTCACGTCCCGACATGATCGCCTGTTTTAGAGCCCTCAAATCCGTAACCATCTCATCTACATGCTGATATCTGCTCGCGTGCTCCTTCTGCATCGCCTTCTTCACAATGCGTTCCAACTCCATCGGCACATCGCTCCGAAGTGATGTAGGAGGAGGAGGATCTTCATTGAGGATCGAGTACACAAGCGCTTCGTTGTAATCACTCCGGAATGGTAATCGGCCTGTGATCATCTCATACAACACGATACCAAGCGACCAAATGTCCGTTCGGTGATCCACCTTCTCTCCCCGCGCCTGCTCGGGCGACATGTACGGCACCGTCCCTACTGTTGCGCCGCTCTTCGTCAAGAGTGTCGCTCCAGCTCTCTTCGCCAAACCAAAATCCAATATCTTGATTTGGCCGCTCGCCGTTGCCATCACATTGCTGCTCTTGATATCTCGATGGATGATATCCTTCCTGTGGGCGGCTTGAAGACCTTCGGCAATCTGGATGCCAATGTCAACCGCTTCTTCTAGTTTCAAAGGACCTTGTTCAATCTTCTTGTTGAGGGGCGTCCCCTCATAAAATGCCATCGCAATGAACACTTGCCCATCCAGTGTCTCATCGATTTCATGGATGTTGCAGATATTGGGATGATCGAGAGCAGACGCAGCTTTCGCTTCGTGGACAAACCGCTTCTTGTCGTTTTCATCACTGGCGAGATTAGGCGGGAGAAACTTCAGCGCAACGATGCGGTCGAGCTTGGTGTCCTGAGCTTTATATACTACGCCCATACCACCTTCGCCTAACTTTTCGAGAATCTTATAGTGGGATATGGTCTGGCTGATCATGTCGCAGGTTCACATTCAATGATGAGTTCCATCTGACGAAGCCAATGGCAACTCACGTTTGAGGCAACCCGCCTTCGGCGGGCACCGGTTTTGTCCCGATGCGAGAAGCGCCTCGGGATGAGCAAAACTGTTGAGCGACGCCAACTATTTTCAAACTGAGTTTTAATTGAGCTTATCAAAAGACAGAGCGCCGTTGTTGCCGCTGTACTTCGCAGCGCCGCCAATGTGTACCATTTATTGACACTCGATATCTGGTAACTAAGTGACAGGATCAAAAGATGGGTTTTTCATCCAATTGAGAATGCTGTAAAGGTGCATTGACATGAAATGTCTCCATCAATTTTCGTACAACATCTGAAAACCATTCAGGAGCCAGTGGCGAAACATACACCTTTTCGATGAGCAAGCTTAGATCAATCGACGTATTAATCCCAAGTGGGCTCTGGTCTAGTTTGAGTTCGATCAATTCTCTTTGTTTCTGGGTGAGCCAAATAATAGCGCGAAGTTCGTCTTCGTGCCGAAAACTCACTCTCTTGTGAAGAAATGGGTAAAACAGATTGTAATCTGGTATTGACGATTCGGTGTAGTCGACGTATGCCACCGACCCGATATAGACATCGAGGGGCTCCTTTTTTTAAGGCTTCAGAAAGACGCCGAAAAGTCGATTGAACCGCGAGGGCATGAAAGCCCTTTGAGTAAAGGGCCCACATGGCAGCAGACTCAGTTGAGTTCATATGCCAACAGTTAATGTATGTCTCAGCTCTTGCTGTCAAAAGGCCTGTTGTGAGGACATCCGAAATGTTCTCTGGAACGTTGACGCCATCCGATCTTAAGACGTCTGCGATCCTCTCTCGTTTCTCGATAGTCTTCTTGGAGACAGATCCTTCAAATGGATCACCTAGCTGGTCAACTCGCGCAAAATGAAGGCTCGCCGCCTGAATTAAGTGAATGAACTTTGCAAGATCTTGATAACGCCAGATTGGTTGCTCTGGATTTTGAGGCTGGCTAAACGCTTCATGCACTTTATACATTGTTCCTCTCGGTTCGATCTGCAATCCTTGGACTGGCGGAGTTACGGCTAACGTTTGCAGCAACCCGCCTTCGGCGGGCAGCGGTTTTGCGAATTCAAATACGTTTGAGACGGAATTCGCTCAGAAAAGAGGTTGTGAGCAGACCGGTCAAATCATTCACAATCCCATAAGTGGCAAAGAGCTCAAAACACTACTTGATTGAACTTATGAAGTCGGTGCGTTCGAGGGTGGATCGTTAAAAAGATGCGCGGAAGGTAGAAATCCCCACCAACATAATCAATAGGGGAAAGTGCAATAGGATTCTGTACAACGAAGACAGGCATGAAATGAGGCGAAGGAGGCTTTTTGCGAAAAAAGCGTTCCGAGGGTGCACAAATCATCAAATCGGCGGGATGGCCCCGCCAGTTTTTCATACAGCGCGTTCAGCGTGGTAAGAACTACGGACCAGCGGACCGGACTCTACGTGATCAAACCCCATCTCCATCCCCTTCTCCTTCAGCATACGGAATTCCTCGGGAGTGACGTAGCGGTCGATGGGAAGATGTTCCTTCGTCGGCTGGAGATATTGGCCCAGAGTCAGAATGTTGCAGGAAGTTTCACGGATATCCTTCATTACTTCCAACACCTCCTCCGTCCGTTCGCCGATGCCGAGCATGAGCCCGGTCTTCGTTTTGGCGCCGCGCCGTTTCGCACGGGCAAGAAGCTCCAGGGATTGCCGGTAGTTCGCTTGAGGTCGGACGACTCGGTAAAGCCGGGGAACGGTTTCCAGGTTGTGGTTCAGGATGTCCGGACCAGCATCGAGCACAAGGTTCAAGGCATCTTCGTTCCCCTTGAAGTCAGGAATAAGGACCTCGACCGTCGCTCCTTCGATCTCATCCTTGATCAAACGGATCGTCTCAGCAAAGATCGGTGATCCGCCATCCGCGCGTTCATCACGGTTGACAGAGGTGATCACCGCGTGTCTGACTCCCATAAGCTTGATCGCGTCGACCACGCGCCGGGGTTCATCCAGGTCGAGTCCGTAATCGGGCCGACCCGTCTTCACGGCACAGAAGCCGCAGGAACGCGTGCAGATGTCCCCGAGGATCATGAATGTCGCCGTCCCGGCCGACCAGCACTCGCCCATGTTCGGGCAGCGAGCCTCCTCGCACACCGTGTGAAGCTTGTGCGAATCGATGATCGTTTTGAGTCGGGCGTACGACTCTCCCCCGGGAATCTTTGCCTTCAGCCATTGCGGGCGTCGCGGTTGCGGGGACTCGGGAGTTGCAGCCGGTATTTCCTGTATGACAAAATCCATTGTACCTACTCGGTTTTTTTACCCACGAATCTACACGAATCTGCGCGAATCTACACGAGTCAAACCAAATCTGAAAATAAAATTATCCACGAAGGTCGCGAAGGGAGACGAAGAGAAGAAATTGTTGGCAACAGCAGGAACCCCTTAGTGATTCTTCGTGAACTTCGTGGATAAATTAATCCGGTTTTTCAAGTTCTTGATAGTGAAGATTCGTGGGCCTATTCTTTTTAGAAGGCTTTCGAGAAATCGTATTGTTCAAGATTGGAGACAACGGTTGAAATAAATTGCCCACCGATCGCCCCGTCCAGGATCCTGTGATCGAACGAAAGGGTCAGATAGACCATCGAACGGATCGCGATGGCGTCGTTCCCCTCGGCATCCGTCATGACCACGGGGCGCTTCTGAATGGCCCCCACGCCGAGAATCGCCACCTGGGGCTGGTTGATGATCGGGATGCCGATGATGTTGCCGAAGACGCCGTAGTTCGTAATCGTAAAGGTCCCCCCTTGCACCTCCTCCGGCATCAGTTTCTTGTTGCGCGTACGGACGGCGATGTCGTTGATCGACCGGGCGAGACCGAGGAAGTTCTTCTCCTCGGCATTCTTGATCACCGGAACGATCAATCCGGAAGGAGCCGCAACCGCCATGCCGAAGTTGATGAATTTCTTGATGATAATCTTGTCCCCCTCCAGGGAGCTGTTGACCAGGGGGAACTGTTTCAAGGCCCGGATGGCGGCATTGATAAAGAACGGGGTATAGGTCAGCTTGAATCCCTCCATCTTCTCAAACCGTTCGGCATGCTTCGCCCGGAAATCGACAATGCGTGTGACATCGCACTCGGAGATCGCCTGAACGTGCGGCGAGGTTTGCACGCTCTTCACCATGTGCTCTGCCATTTTCTTCTGCAGGTTGTCCATCTGCAGGATCTCATATTTCGGCGCGGGATATTTCTTCTGCAACTCCTTCAAATCGGCAGAGTGGATTGTGTAGTCTGTCCGCAATGCAACGGCAGGCTTAGACGAGCGGGAGGTCAGGTAGCCGAGGATGTCATTCTTGGTCACCCTTCCCCCCATTCCCGAACCGCTGATTTGGTCCAGTTCCTCCAGGGCGATACCTTCCTTTTGTGCAATGGTCTTGACGAGGGGTGAATAGAACCTGTCACCGTTCCTTTGACGGGACGATGCTCCTTCTGTCTGTCTCTGAGCGGGAGCTTCAGCAACGGGTTCCTGCTCCGGCTCCTTTTTGTGACCGGAGGCCGAAGGGGCCGAGGTGTCGACCTTTGCGGACTTGGGATCGGTCTCGATGAAGGCGATAACCGTTCCCACATCGACCGTCTCCCCTTCCGGCACAACGACCTTCGTCAGGATACCGGCCGAGGGAGAGGGGATTTCGGAATCGACCTTGTCGGTGCTGATCTCGAGGATCGACTCATCCTTTTCGATCGTATCGCCGGGTTTCTTCATCCACCGAAGGATCTTTCCTTCCTGGATGCTCTCTCCCATTTTTGGCATGACGACTTCAACTTGCATAAGCCTTTGCCTTTTGATTAAAACCTCTCTCAAAAATGATTTAGCCGCAAAGAGGCACAAAATTCACAAAGAAAAAACTCTCATATATCAACAGAACCCATCATGGGACTTTGTTGGTTCATCTCTTCGCTCAGCAACCACTGCCAGATCACCGAGATCTTCAATGAGCTCTTCAAATTCCTCCACAGGCAAGATTACTCCTGTCTTGTCTCCTTTATCATTCAGAACATATTGAACCTTCAAGTCTTTTGGGTTGGTCATACCACGTACCCTCCTTGTTAATAGGCTGCCAACTCTTCCAAGGCAGTGATGATCTTTCCTTCGCTCGGAAGCATGGCATTCTCCAGCGGCGGGCTGTACGGGACGGGAGTGTTGAGGGCCCCGATACGCCGGACGGGTCCATCGAGAAACTCAAACGAGTTCTGCGCAATGAGTGCGGCGATCTCAGCACCGAATCCCGCGGTAATCGTATCTTCATGAGCCACGAGCACTTTCCCCGTTTTCTTCACTGACCGGTAGATCGTCTCCTCATCGAGCGGATTCATGGTCCGGATATCGATTACCTCCACGCTCACTCCCCGGTCATCCATCTTCTTCGCCGCCTCCAGGGACTTTTGCACAAGGGCTCCGTAGGTAACGATCGTAATGTCCTTGCCTTCCCGCTTTACGGCCGCTATGCCAAAAGGAAGGACGAAGTCTGCATCCGGTTCCAGCGAGGAGGCATAGCCCTGACGATAGAGACCCTTGTGTTCCATGAAAATAACGGGATCGTCCCCCCGAATCGCCGCCTTGAGCAATCCTTTCGCGTCAGCCGCATTCGACGGAAACGCAAGCCTGATGCCGGGCACATGAGCCATGATGCTCTCGATGCATTGGCTGTGATAGTGTCCGCCATGAATATAACCACCGACCGGTACGCGGATCACCATCGGGCAGCTCCACGTTCCGTTTGAACGGTAGCGGAACATTGCCACCTCATCCCGGATCTGCATGAACCCCGGCCAGATGTAGTCTCCGAACTGGATCTCCGGAACCGGCATCCATCCCTTCAATCCAAGTCCGACCGCGACTCCGATGATGCTTGCTTCGGCCAGCGGCGAGTTGAACGCGCGATCAGTCCCGAACTTGGTCGAGATCCCTTTGGTCGCCGTGAAGACACCCCCCTTGCCATCGGCGATATCCTCTCCGAAGACAATCATCTTCGGATTCCGTTCCATTTCCTCTTTGAGGGCATGATTAATGGCGTCGACGAGGACCACCTTGGGGCCGGTGTGCTTCGGTTCAACGAAATCATGAGGGGGAGTGGCATGGGCCATGCCGTACACATCGTGCTCGACCGCCGCGGCATCGGGGAGAGGGCGGGATTCCGCCCATTCGGCAGCCACATCAACGGCGTGCTTCACTTCCTTTTGAATATCGTTCGCTTCTTTATCGGTAATGTATCCCTCTTCGATGAGGATATGAGTCATCATCGGGATCGGGTCACGGGCTTTGTCCCGTTCAATATCCTCTTTCGAACGATACTTGAACTGGTCATCCGAGGAGGAATGCGGGAGTAACCGAACGACATGCGCATGCACCAGGCTCGGTCCGCCCCCTTTCCGGGCGCGTTCCACGGCCTTATGCATCGCAGCATACACTTCAAAAAAATTCGAACCGTCCACCTCAAACCGTTCCAGTCCCTTGAAGCCGGCAGTCGCCTCGGTGATCGACGCACCGGCCGTCTGATGGGCAACCGGGACTGAGATCGCGAACTTATTATCCTGTACAAAGAAAATAACGGGGAAAGCATCCCGCGCCGCCCAGTTCACCGCTTCAAAAAATTCGCCCTCGCTTGTCGCTCCTTCCCCGGAGGAGACGTAGACCACCTCATCAGACCGTTCCTTTTTCGCCCCCATCGCCACACCAACTGCCTGGAGGTACTGAGTGCCGGTCGGGCTTGACTGAGTCGGCATGCGGAGATCGGCCCTGCCGTAATGCCCCTGGGGCTGTCGGCCTCCGCTGGTCGGATCTTCACCCCGGTGGAGCGAGATCAACATCACATCCTCTGCCGTCATTCCCATATGAAGGGAAAATGCCATGTCACGATAATAGGGGAAGGACCAGTCGTGTTTGGGACGGAGCGCTGCCGCGGCGGCCACCTGTGCAGCTTCATGCCCCGATCCGCCGATATGGAAAAATGCCTTTCCCTGTTTCAGGAGGATGAGGATCTTCTCATCGAGCCTGCGGGCAGTCAGCATCGTGCGATAGACCCGGAGAAGCTCGTCTTTCGAAAGGCCGATGGTCTTGGAATGCTTTGAGGCCATGGTCGTGTGTGCCGCCATCGTGGGGAATCTCCCTTATGCATCGAGAACGGTTCGGACGTGCAGGGTCACTGTCCATCCGCCGCGCTCGTGGTGAAGAAATACGATCTCACACAGTGGGTGTCTGGGCGCGATCGATCTGAAGAATCTCCAGGCGTTGCATGAGCAACTCCGGAGAAAGGAATGAAGGCTTACAGCCGAAGACAACTCCAAACGCCTGTACCAGGGAAGCCTGGACTTCCTGGAGAGGAATCTCCCTCCCCAGCAACTGCTGCATGGAGGTAACGCCTTTATGAAAGATACCGCAGGGAATAATGCGATCGAATTTCGAAAGGTCGGTATTGACGTTGAGGGCAAATCCGTGCATGGTGATCCATTTGCTGACGCGCACTCCAAGGGCGGCAATTTTTTCCCCCTTGACCCAGACACCGGTCAGCCCCTCCTCCTGGGCCGCTTCAATGTCGAACTCCGCCAAGGCAAGGATGATGATCTCTTCCAGACTGCGAAGATAGCGGTGGATATCGGGAAAATACCCGTTCAAATCGATGATCGGATACCCGACGATCTGTCCCGGACCATGGTAGGTGATATCCCCTCCACGGTCGATGCGGAAGACTTCCACCCCTCCGGCCGACAGTTCCTCCTCCGATGCGAGAAGATGATCCTGATCCCCTCCCTTGCCGATCGTATAGACATGATCGTGTTCGGTGAAGAGCAGCAGGTCGTTCACGAGGCCATAATGGCGGAGATCGAACAGCTTATGCTGAAGATCCCACGCCGCTGCATACCGTGTTCGGCCGATATCGGAGACAAGAAGACGGTTCACGTCAGTCTCTTTCATGAAAGAATTTTGCCACAGAGAACACAAGATGAAAGACTTGAAAAAAAGGACGAATTTCTCTGTGTCCCTTGTGATCCTTGTGGCGATTTTTTTCCGAAGCCTTGATGCTAAATATTGATCGCGACACCCCACGCATCGCCCGCCGCTTCCATAATCGCTTCTCCGAGGGTCGGGTGAGCATGCATGGTCCTGTGGATCTCTTCATTCGTTGTTTCGAGTGCACGGGCGAGGACGAGCTCTGCGATCATTTCCGTCGCCTCGGACCCGATGATGTGTGCACCGAGCAACTCTCCATATTTTGCATCGAACACCAATTTCACCATCCCTTCCGATTCACCGATCGCCATGGCTTTGCCGAGTGGTCGGAAGGGGAACCGCCCGACTTTCACGGCATTGCCGGCGGCGATGGCGGCTTCCTCCGTCAAACCGACGCTCGCGACCTGCGGCTGGCAATACGTACAACTTGGGATGTTGTCGCGATCAAACCCATGGTGCGCATTGCCCGACAGGTGTTCGGCCGCAACGACACCCTGCTGGGATGCGGTATGCGCCAACCAGGGAGCGCCGGCGACATCGCCAATGGCATAAATGGAATCAACGCTCGATTTGCCATGGTTGTTCACAACAATGGCCCCCCGATCAACTTTGACACCGAGTGTTTCGAGGCCAAGGTTCTCCACGTTCCCCTGCACACCGATCGCCATCAGGGCGACATCCCCCCTCAACTCTTTCGTCCCATCTTTTCCGGAGACTTTGACCGTGACCTCATTCCCCACCGCGACCGACTCAACTTTCGTATTTGTGAGAATTTCGATCCCCTGTTTTTTCAAGCTGGATTCAAGGGTCTTCGTGATCTCTTTATCCTCCTTCGGCAGGACGGAGGGCATCATTTCAATCACGGTCACCTTCGTGCCAAAGGCATTATAGAAATAGGCAAACTCGATCCCGATCGCTCCACCGCCAATGACGAGCATGCTTTTCGGTTGTTCCGGTAATGTCATGGCCTCGGTGCTGGTAATGATCTTTTTCCGGTCGATGGTAACGCCAGGGAGAGTCCTGGGTCGCCCCCCCGTGGCAAGGATCGTGAACTTCGTCTTGATCGTGTCGGTGACCTTCCCGTCTTTACCGACCTCCACCGAAGTTTTTCCCGTAAGCCTGGCCGTCCCGTAGAGAACCTCGATCTTGTTTTTCTTCATCAAATAGTCGACCCCTTTTGAGATCCGGTCGGCCACTCCCCTGCTTCGCTTGATAATCTTTGCAAAATCGTAATTCAAGTCTTTGAAACTAATGCCGAATTCATCCGCCCGTTTGAAGGTTTGATACAATTCTGCACTTTTGAGTAATGCCTTCGAAGGAATGCACCCCCAGTTCAGGCAAATGCCGCCAAGGCGTTCACGTTCAACCAACACGACCTTCATCCCCAACTGTGCGGCGCGAATGGCAGCGACATATCCCCCCGGGCCTCCGCCGACAACCGTCACGTCAAATTGTTTTTCAGCCATTGAATTCCTCTCTGATTGATTCCGGCACATCCCTGGCGAGAGCGGATTGCCTTCCGCGTTCATGTGCAAAAATGCCGCGGCAATATAGGTATAAAGGCAAAAAAAGGCAACCAAAGCCCTTGTGACCACCCCCGCCGGGCGCTTTACCGCGGCAGACCAGAGGAGCTCGGCCCACCCGAGGGGAGTCCGGCAGATGCACGAAAACTCCTCCTCGGCAGCAAACCTCTCCGGGAAGAACAAACCGGAGCGCATGATGTTCCTTAAATTTGATTTGATTCTTTTTCACTTTTACAGTACTATGGTGTCAAAATTTTTCCAGGATGGCTGAAGAGCACCAGCGTGTCATCGTTTCCAACCGTAAAGCCCGTCATGAATATCACATCCTTGATACGCTTGAAGCGGGCATTGCGCTGAGGGGAACCGAAGTAAAGTCGCTGCGAAAAGGGAACGCCAATTTGCAGGACGCTTACGCGTTGGTCAAGAACGGGGAGATCTGGCTGCTGGGGATGCATATCAGCCCGTATGAACAGGGGAATATCAACAACCACGATCCCGTCCGGACACGGAAGCTGTTGCTGCAAAAGAAGGAGATCCGGAAGTTGTTGGCCAAAGTGCAGGAGAAGGGATTGACGCTGGTCCCCCTTTCCGTATACTTCAAAGGGGCGTATGCCAAGGTCGAGCTGGCCATCGCTCAGGGGAAAAAGAGTTACGATAAACGGGCAGCCCTGAAAGAACGGGACGCCCGCCGCGAAATCTCCCAACGCCTCAAAAGGAGCATCACCTAGAAATTGTTCCCTTCCCTCAACGAACAGATGGACGTCATCAAGCGGGGCGTCTCGGAGATCATCCCTGAGGAGGATCTCGTACGCAAGCTTGAACGTTCCATCAAAACCAACGAACCGATCCGCGCAAAGCTCGGTTGCGATCCGAGCCGTCCCGACCTTCACCTCGGTCACTCAGTCGTTCTGCGAAAACTCCGCCAGTTTCAGGACATTGGACATCAGGCCATTTTGATCATCGGTGACTTCACCGGCATGATCGGCGATCCGTCCGGGAAGAGCAAAACCCGCCCTTCGTTGACCATCGAAGAGACGCGCCGCAACGGGCAATCCTACTTCGAACAGGCAACCAAGATCCTCTCCACCAAGAACGTACGGATGGAGTACAACTCGGAATGGCTCGGCAAGATGAGCTTCGCCGATGTTGTCGTCCTTGCCGGCAAATACACCGTCGCCCGCATGCTGGAACGGGACGATTTCACCGATCGCTACAAGGCCGGTGAACCGATTAGTGTTCATGAGTTTCTCTACCCTCTCGCGCAGGCGATGGACTCCGTGGCGATCAAAGCCGACATCGAGTTGGGCGGGACGGACCAGAAGTTCAATCTGCTGGTGGGACGCGACATCCAGCGGGAGTACGGTCAGGAACCGCAGGCGATTCTCACTATGCCGATCCTCGTCGGAACCGACGGCACGGAGAAAATGAGCAAATCGCTCGACAACTACATCGGCATCAGCGAGTCCCCGAAGGATATCTACGGGAAGACCCTCCGCATTCCCGATTCGCTCATCTACCCGTACTTCGAACTGGCCTCGGACGTGTCCAACCGGGAACTGGCCGAGATCAAACAGCAGCTTGGCAGCGGTATCAATCCGCGCGATATCAAACGGAAACTTGCCCGGGATCTCGTCCGGCTCTATTATAACCCCGAAGCAGCCGCCAAAGCGGAAGAGGAGTTTGACCGGATCTTCATCCAGAAGGACCTTCCGGATGAAGTTCAGGAATTCCGGCTCAATGTCCAGAACGGTGGATCAACCGTCCTGAACGCCCTGACGGCAACGCAACTCGCCTCCTCGAAAAGCGAGGCCCGCCGGCTGATTGAACAGGGAGGAGTTTCCGTTGATGGAGTCAAGGTAACCGATTTCAATGCTGCACTGCCGGCGAAGGGCGAGTTTATCCTGAAGGTCGGCAAGCGAAAGTTTCTTAAAATCATCCGACAATAACATCCACGTTTACTTAACCAGGGAGATGAGGCAGTGTTCGTCCCAGCCAAAATGTTTTTCACCAAAGGCGTTGGTCGCCACAAGGATTATCTTCAATCGTTCGAGCTTGCACTGAGGGATGCGGGGATCGAGAAGTGCAATATCGTCACCGTGTCGAGTATCTATCCGCCGGGATGCAAACGCATCTCCAAGGAAGAAGGGCTGAAGCAGCTGCAGCCCGGGGCGATCACCTTTTGCGTCATGGCACGCAACGCGACGAATGAACCCAACCGCCTGATCGCCGCGTCCATCGGGGTTGCGCAGCCGGCCGACCCGAACCAGTACGGCTACCTTTCGGAGCATCATCCGTTCGGAGAGACCGATGAGCGGGCGGGCGATTACTCTGAGGACCTTGCCGCAACGATGCTGGCAACGACCCTCGGCGTGGAATTCGACCACAATACCGCCTGGGACGAGCGTGAGAAGATTTACAAGATGTCGGGAAAGATCGTGCGCACGTTCAACGTGACTCAGTCAGCGGAGGGGGATAAGAACGGGCTCTGGACTACGGTGATAGCGTCGGCGGTGCTGTTCCCTTAGGGAAGTTGAAAGTTCAAAGTTTTACAGTTCACTGTTCCCGGTTCACTGTTCCCGGTTCACTGTTCCCGGTTCACTGTTTACAGTTTGAAAGAACGGCTTTGCGTTTGAAGACCCCGGGGTCCATACGGCTCCGGGGTTTTTATTTGCTGATCCCTTCCACCACCACCACGAATTCCCCCTTTCGCTCCTCTTTGGAGAACTGCTCATACAGTTTCGGCGCCGTGCCATGGAAGAGTTTTTCCGTCGGCAGCGTTAGATCGAACGCGACACAGAGCCTGCGTTCCGCGCCGAAGACTCCTGCAATATCGCGAATGAGCTGCACCAACCGGTACGGCGCGTCCATCAGGACGATGGTACGCCGTTCTTTCCTCAGCTCCTGAAGCTCCACAATCCTCCGGTTCCGTTTGGGGGAAAGAAACCCCTGGAACACAAACTCATCGATCGGGAACCCCGAAACGATCAGCGCGGGCAGCAGTGACGACGCCCCGGGGATCGGGACGATGCGCACCCCTCCCCTGATCGCTTTCTGCACCAGCAACTGTCCGGGATCCGAAAAGACCGGCGTGCCGGCATCGGAGATCACGGCGACCGACTTCCCCTCCTTTAACCTCTCGAGGATGACCTGCGAGGAAGCGGGCTCGTTATGTTCGTTCAGGCTTTCAACAGGCTTTTCGATGCCGAAATGCCTGAGCAGGCGCGCTCCCTCCTTCCGCTCTTCATAGACCACCATGTCAACCTCTTTGAGGATGCGAAGCGCGCGAAAGGTGATGTCTTCCAGGTTGCCGATCGGTGTGGCAACGAGATATAATGTTCCGGCCATGGATGATTACTCGGATGAGGATGAATGAAAATCCTGCAGTGGAATACCCCTGCGGCTTGCCTCCCACTCACGGATGAACAGGATGATGAGCGCGGTGGAAGGAACGGCGATCAGCAGGCCGATGAAACCGAGGAATTGGAAGAAGACAAGGATGGAGAAGATGATGAGCAGGGGATGAAGCCCGACTTTGCTCCCGACGATGCGCGGGGAAAGCACCATGGTCTCAAAGATCCTCAAGACCTCGATGGAGCCGAGCGCAAACAGGACCTTGGGCAACACCGGCGGATCGCTGAACGTCGCGACAACCCCGGCGAGAACCATGGTGACGATGAGACCAAAGTACGGAACCAGGTCGAGGGTCGCGGCAATCACACCGAGCACCAGGGCGTACTTGATCCCGACAAGGGAGAACAACAGAAAGACCATCACACCCTGGACAAAAGCAACCGTCAGAACGCCTCGCAGATAAAGGCCGATCACCTGGTCTGCCATCCGTGCATTCTCCTCCACCCTTCCCCGTATGGATTGGGGAAACAGGAGAAAGAACCGGCGTGAGATCTTCGGGAAGTCGGCAAGCAGGTAAAACGTCAGGAACGGCACCAGGACCACGTAGAAGATCTGGGTCACGAGACTGCTCAAGCTGCTCAGCATGGCGAGCATCCACCGGAGTATGTCCTTCAGGATGTCCTCCAGCTTCGGCGTGAAATAGGTCTGCAGGGTGTTCCTGATCTCCTCCGGGGAAATCCCATAGCGACTCAGGGTCCGAAGGATGTCGCCACTCATGATCCATTTGTTGAAGTCGCTGAAGATGCCCGACAGGGAATCCAGGATGCCTTCGAACTGTGCCAGCGCCACTGGGAGAATGAAGAACAGGACCAGCGACACCAGGGCGATCAGGAGAATGATAATGAGAAGTGACGTGATCCATCGTGGTACCCCCCACCCTTCGAATGTATTGACAAGGGGGTTGAGGACATAGGCCAGGACAAGCGCAACAACGAACGGCGCCAGAAGCGATGAGATCGTGGAAAGGAACCAGATCCCGAAAAGGATCGCGCTGAGCCACATGATCTTCTGGGCCAGTTCGTACGTTCGAAGCGGATAGAGCAGAAAGAGAATTGCCCCCAGCACAAGAAAGGGGGAAAGAATCGATTGGACGGTATAAATGAGTACAAAAAGGAGTAGAATCGCTCCCACAAGAAGGACGATATCAATCCGACCCAGCGAACGGAAGAGGGCATCCCAGCGCTCCTCGGTATGTTCCGATGCACGTGGAGGGGTTGCGCGGGCGGAGGTCCGGGTGCGCTTCTTTCCGCTCATCGGTTCTCCTTCTGCGCGGATGTTCCCGTATGTCCAAACCCTCCCTCTCCCCGCACCGTCCCCGACAGATCCCCACTTTCAATCCACTCCACGCGCGCGTATCGTTGCACGATAAGTTGCGCGATCCTGTCGCCCCGCCGTATCGTGAACGGTTCCACGCCAAAGTTCGTCAGGATGACCTTGATCTCTCCCCGATAATCGGAATCGATCGTTCCGGGGGAGTTCAAAATGCCGATCCGGTTCTTGATCGCCAACCCGCTTCGCGGCCTTACTTGAGCCTCAAACCCTTCCGGCAATTCGATGCTGTACCCGGTCGGGATGAGCTTCGTCTCGCCTGCCGGGAGGGCCAACGGTTCTTCGACGGCGGCATAGAGATCCATGCCGGCGGAACCGCTGGTGGCATACGACGGCAGGGGAAGGTCGTTGGAGGCCTGGATTGTTCTTTGAATCCTGACGCGGATATGTTCGGACAAGGGAAACCTTTGGTGGCTGAGGGTTGTGCAGGAGGAATATAGCGAAGCGGCGAGGGAAAAGCAATTGCATGGAACGGGGCTTTCAGAAACGACAAAACCCCGACTCTCACTTCGACTCGGGGTTTTGTCAAAACTTCTCCAACGGACGATGGATTACTCCTGACGGACGCGCACGCGTCGCTTTCCCTCCCCCATCATATCCCGCAGCTCTTCCTGGTGAATAATTTTCATCAAAGAGTCAAAACTCATGACACCTTTATGGAACGATTCCATGATCCGATTCATCCGGACCGAATCGGGAGGCATCCCCGATCGGACTCTCTGCTCTTGCCAGTATTGTTCCAACTCCTGGAGGCGGCCGGGACCCATCGGTTTCTGAAGCATCCGGACGATCGTGCTGTCCACCTGCATATCGAACGTAAACATTGAATCATCATTATAGAACCGATAGCTAAACGATCTTCCCCTGGGCGCCTCGACAAAGACACCGGGTCCGGGTATCCGCGGTCGCACCATGGTCATGCGTTGCGGGACGGAAACATCCTCCCTGTCCCTCTTGATCTCGATACTGATGACCCCGGGATCGCCGAACACCCTCACCGGCTCGTTCGCCACCTGTACACTCATCTGCATATCTCCCTCCCGTTCGGCAAACTTCCGGATCAGGACGCCCACCTTGGCATGCACCTCATGGCGCTGCTCTTCCCAATCCTGGCGTTTGCGTTCTATCCGTTCGCGCGGGAGAGGGGCCTGGGCGAAAACAAACGTGTCGGGCGTAACGACGATGAAACGCTCCGCTCCGGGTGAGCGGTGGATTTCGCGAAAGATCATCTCCGAAGCGACCGGCGTTGCATTCGTCGCCGTTATCATATAGGGGGAATTGCGGACTTGCAGGAATCGCTCGAACTTCACTCTCTGCCGAGGCTCCAGCGTCGCAGCAATACTGGAAAGCATAATACGATTGAACTTCGGCAGATCGGAGTCGATCGCCATCCCCTTGTCTTCAGCAATAAATACGGACGCTTCGATTTTGTCACGGCAAATATCCAACAGGGAGTCGATGACCTCAGCCTGGGCGGCGCTGGGTCTGAGCTCCCGGTACAGATCCTTCACCGTCACGACTTGTGCAGGATGATCTTGCGTCTTGCCCACGTCGATACGGTAGCCCTTCTCGGCGCTATCGTCGACGCGGAACGCCGTCTCCGCCTGCGCATCGAGCGGCAGCGTTCCGAACAAGGCAAACTGGAGCACCTGGTTCCTGTCGATATTGGAGAAGAGCGGCATAAGGGAACCGCTCAACAGGTTTTCCCCGACGGCCTTCTGAACGCTCTCCGCCTGTTGATTCACATACTCCAGCACATTCCCGCGCCGCTCGAAAATCAGGAAACCGATCGCCACCAGGGCAACGACTGCCGCGGCAGAGACATACGGCATCAGCCGGCGGGAGAACGGGAACAGGTTCTCCTCTTCTTTCGTCTGCCGATCCAGTTCCGTAGAAAGACGGGTCCAGAATCCCAACTGCTCCGGGAGTCGCTCCTTCGTTGCGAGGAGGTGTTTGATGGAACGCAGTTCCCGGACCTGTCGGGCCGCATCCGCATCCTCCGCAAGAAACCGTTCGACCGCCTCCTGCTCTTCGGGACTCAACTCACCATCGACATACGCCGAGAGCTGTTCCAGGAGTTTCTCTTTTAACAAAGTTTTCATCTTACATCTCCTTCAGGTAAGGCTTCAGGACATTCCGCAACATCCCCCTGGCTCGCGAGAGCCTGGATTTGACCGTCCCGATTTGACATTCCATAATTTCCGCAATTTCCTCATAAGACCGGCCGTCGATGTCTTTCAACACGATCGGAAGGCGGAACTTCTCCGGGAGCGATTGCAATGCCTTCGCGACAAGCTCTTGCGCCTCTTTATCCACGGGCTGAGCGACCATTTTCGAAGTCAGCTCATGATCCCGCGACTCGATCATCGATTGCAGGGAGAACAAGCGGCGCACCTTCCTTCTGCGCAATTCATCGCGGCTTTTATTTACTGCGATCCGGTACAACCACGTGTAGAAGGAGGACTGAAAACGAAACCGCGGCAGGGCCTCGTACGCCTTGATAAATACCTCCTGCGCCAGGTCGTCGATAATGTCCGGTTCATGAAAGATCGAATAAATCAGGTTCTTGATCCTTGCATGATAGCGCTCGACAAGAATACGGAACGCACCACGTTCGCCTTGTTGGAACAGGGTAATAAGAAGTTCATCGCTCTTCTCTTCAAGAGCGACCTCCGTACCTCGCGTGAGTACTTCCATCTGGTTCGTGTTGTCCCGAAGGGTTCGGGACCTGCCCCTGTCCGTTTGGGGTGAATGTCCGGATTCAGTCATATAGACGTATGACGCACTCTTCATGTTCCTTCTCCAATAACAGCGTGAACGGGCCTGTTTTCAATGATTTTTCCAGCCGCATCAAAGACTCCGTCACCGTATACTCGGAGAAGCACAAAGATGTTTCACAACTTCCTTCTAGTGTCTCGGTTCAGAAATACCTTGAATATGTCCCCAAGATGAGATTTCCCACGAATCTACGCGAATCTGCACTAATAACTGAAACCGGGCGGTCTCTGAATCATTCTTTATGAGGATTCGTGGAGATTCCCCGCCAGCATGCCTGCGGCAGCAGGCGGGCTGGGTGGGAGACTTTTTAAGTCTTTTTTCGGAACGCGACACTAGCAGGTTGCTGAAAAACCTCGTTTCTTTTGTCCACGAAGTGCACGAAGGGACACGAAGAGGAACGGAAATGACAAATCTTGAGCAGGAGCAAGGATCCCTTAGTGATCCTTGGTGAACTTCGTGGATAATTAATCTTTTTTCCGCATCCTGCTAGAGCTCTTAAAAAAACAAAACTCGTATAAGGATTTCTTATACGAGTTTTCCCGTCATCGCCTTACACTCATGCCGGAACCTGCTCTGCCGGAACGGCCTCGTGTACTCTCTTTTCAAATTCATCACGGAAGCGGCGGATCATGGACTGCACCGGCCAGGCCGCAGCATCACCCAAGGCACAAATCGTGTTCCCCTCGATATTGTTGGCCACGTCCATCAACAGGTCGATATCCTCGCGACGGCCATCCCCACGCACGAAGCGGTCGAGGATCTTATGGAGCCATCCCGTCCCTTCACGGCAAGGGGTGCACTGTCCGCATGATTCATGGTGGTAAAACTTCGCTATCCTGGCTATGACCTGGATGAGGTCGGTATCCTCGTCCATTACGATCACACCGGCTGTGCCGACGGCGGAGCCGGCAGCCTTCATCGAGTCGGCGTCCATACAGACACCCTCAAGCTGGTCCCCTCTCAGGATCGGCGTCGATGAACCGCCGGGAATCACGGCTTTGATCCCCTTGTTGCCCGGTACACCTCCTGCGTGCTTGTAGATGATCTCGAGCAGCGGAACACCGGTCGGCATCTCGTACACACCAGGCTTGTTGACATGACCGCTGACCCCGACAAGAATGGGGCCGGGATGCTTGGGAGCCCCGATCTTGGAATACCACTCCCAGCCGTTATTGATGATGATGGGAACGTTGGAGAGCGTTTCGACATTATTGATCGTTGTCGGGCATCCCCATAAACCATACTGCGCCGGGAAGGGAGGCTTCACACGCGGGTACCCGCGTTCACCTTCCAGGGAGTTCATCAAGGCGGATTCTTCGCCGCAAATATAGGCACCCGCCCCTTTGTGGACGACAAGCTGTGTCGAGAACCCGGTACCGAGGATATTCTGTCCGATGTATCCTTTCGCAGAGGCATCGTCCACCGCTTTTTGCACCATGCGGACCCACTTGCCATACTCCCCGCGGATATAAAGGTACGCCGTCGTGATCCCCATCGCGTAGCATGCAATGACGATCCCTTCGATCATCACGTGGGGATTCGATTCGAAGATCTGGCGGTCCTTGAACGTCCCGGGCTCCGATTCGTCGCCATTGACGCAAAGATATTTTGGTTTCGGCGTAACCTTCGGCATGAAGGTCCACTTGAGTCCGGTGGGAAAGCATGCACCTCCCCGTCCGCGAAGGTTCGACTTTTTCACCTCGTCGGTGACTTCCTCGGGCTTCATACCGAGCGCCTTCCGTAAGGCCTGGTAGCCTCCGTTCGCTTCGTAGACCTCGATCTTGTGCAGATCGGCAATATTCGGGAGCAGGGATTGGATCATGGAAAATTACTGGAGCTTGTTTAACACGCTGTCGACTTTTTCCGGATTGAGATTCTCGTAGTACTCCTCGCCAACGGCGCACATAGGCGCCGTGCCGCATGACCCCATGCACTCAACCTCCGACAGGGTCCACGTTCCATCTCTGGAAGTCTCCCCCATCTTGATGCCCAGACGGTGCTCAAGATGTTCGACGATTTTTCCCGACCCCCGCAGCATGCATGAGACGTTGGTGCAGACTTCAATATGATGCTTCCCGATTTTTCGGGCATTGTACATCGTGTAAAAAGTCACGACGCCGAAGACATGACCATACGAGACCTTGAGGAGATCGGCAACATATTTCATCGCCTCGGGGGAAATAAACCCATGCTCCTCCTGCACCATCCACAAAACCGGAAGGGTCATCGCCTGCGTGGTAGGATACTTCGTTTTGAGTTCTTCGATCTTCTGTAAACTGGCTTCAGATAGCATAAGGATGGAATAGTCGGTAATCGGTTGGATGATTCTTCCCCGTTCGGCGGAACAGCGATGCGGGCACGATCATTTATCGGCCTCCCCCATCACAGGGTCGAGGCTGCCGATAATCGCCACCACGTCTGAGATCATCGCTCCGCGGAGCATGGTGGGGAGGGACTGAAGATTCACAAACGAGGGGGATCGAATTTTCATCCGCCAGGGATAGCCCTCCCCATGGCTGTAGAAATAAAACCCAAGCTCCCCTTTGGAGGATTCCACGGCGTGGTACACCTCCCCGACGGGGGGCTCGACACCGAAGTTCACGATCATAAAGTCATGAATCAGTTCTTCCATCTTCGTGTACACACGTTCCTTCTTCGGAAGCACCTTCTTCGGCTTGAACGCATGTACCTCCCCTTGCGGCATCTTCTCCAGCACCTGCTTCAAGATTTTATGACTCTCTTTCATCTCCGCGATCCGGATATAGTACCGGGCAAGCGTGTCTCCCCCTTCAAAGAGGGGGACGTCGAAATCGAGGTCATTATACACCAGGTACGGATTGGCCCGGCGCAGATCCTGATCCACCCCGCATGATCGAAGCGAAGGCCCGGTGACACCCAGGTCAATTGCCTGCTCGCGGGTGATGACACCGACGCCATCGCACCGCTCGACAAAGATCCGGTTACCGTTGAGAAGCCGTTCGCACTCGGAGAGGTTCGCCGGAAACTCATCCAGAAATTTTTTGATCATCGTCAGCGATTCAGGACTTGCGTCATGGGCCAGGCCCCCGATGCGTGTGAAGCTGGTCGTGAAACGGGCGCCAACCAGATTCTCAAATATATCATACAGTTTTTCCCTCTCACGAAACGTCCACATCCAGATCGTCAGTGCTCCCACATCCATCCCCATCGTTCCCATCCAGAGCAGGTGGGAGGAAATCCTGGCAAGTTCTGAAATTAGGACGCGGATGTACTGGGCACGTGGCGGGGCTTCGATCCCCAGAAGCTTCTCCACGGCGAGAGCGTACGCCGTATTGTTGGATAAGGGAGAAAGGTAATCAAGCCGGTCCGTGTGCGGGATGAATTCGTGGTAGGTCGAGTTCTCGGCGAGCTTTTCGTACCCGCGATGAAGATATCCCAGTTCCGGCACACATCCAATCACCGTCTCTCCATCCAGGCGAACCAGGAGGCGCAACACACCATGGGTCGCCGGGTGTTGCGGACCCATATTCAGAATCATATCGTTCTCGAGCGGGTCATCGAACGAAATGCTGGTATTCTGGTCTTCGAGCGCTTGAAGGATTTTCGATTTACGGGGAACTTCTTCGACGTGTGCTTCCATGTCTATTTCTTGGGGAGAGGGAGTGAACCGGGAATGCCCATCAGGGGAAAATCCTTCCGAAGCGGATAATGCTCGAAGTCTTCAGGCATGTACATCCTGCGAAGGTCGGGGTGCCCCACGAAGACGATGCCGAACATGTCAAAGGTCTCACGTTCGTGCCAGTTGGCGGTGCTCCAGACCGTGCTGACCGTGGGAACCTTGGGGTCCTCTTCCTCGGTGAAGGTCTTGAGTCGAATACGATGCTTGCTCTTGAGGGAATAGAGATTGTAGATGACGCCGAACCTCTTGACCGGTGTATACATATCGATCCCGCAGAGATCGGCCAGCAAGTCAAAATGAAGATCGGGGTCCTCTTTTAAGAACCGGCAAACTTCCACGATCTGATCCAGGGGGACGACGGCGGTGAGTTCGCCGCGAAACTCGTGGAACTCGAAAGTCCCTTCACCGAACCGTGACTTCAACTTCTGGACAACGTGGTCGTTCATACACTATCCTGCGATAACCGGCAACGGGTGCGGTTCATTCGATTGGTGGCCGCCGATAATCGCCGTGGAGCTGCCGCGGCTTTCGCCGCGCTGTACTTTCTGCTGCAGCGTCATGAGCGCATTGATCAAATTGTCCGGCCGCGGCGGGCAACCGGCAACATACACGTCCACGGGGATGAATTGATCGATCCCCTGGACCACGGAATAGGTCCGGTACATCCCCCCGGAGGAAGTACACGCTCCCATGGCGATGACCCACTTGGGGTCGGGCATCTGATCGTAAATCTTGCGGACCACATGCGCCATCTTGTACGTCGTTGTTCCGGCAACGATCATCACATCCGACTGGCGCGGGGAAAACCGGAAGACCTCCGAGCCGAAACGCGAGACATCGAACTTCGGACCTGCGAACGCCATCATCTCGATTGCACAACAGGAAATCCCCATCGGCATCGGGAAGAGCGAATTCTTTCTGCACCAGTTGATCGCGTCCTCCAGCTTGGTCGTCAGGAAACTGTCGCCCAACGCGCTCTCTAATCCCATTCCAACGCTCCTTTCCTCCAAACATAGTATAACCCGATCAGGAGAATGACAATGAAAACAAACATCGTGACGAATCCCTGGTACCCCAACTCCCGGAACGAAACGGCCCAGGGGTACAGGAAGACCACCTCTATATCAAAGAGGATGAAAAGGACTGCCACCATGTAAAATTTGACGGAAAATCGTTCGCGGGCTGTTCGGACCGGTTCCATGCCGCTTTCATACGTTGAGAATTTTTCCTCGGTCGGACGCCGGGGGCCGAAAAACTCGTTGAGCTTCAGCATGACCACACCGAACGCGATGCCACCGGCAATCATAAAGAAGATGGGAAGATAGGATTCAAGCATACGGAAATCGAAACCTTGTCTTGTGCAGCTTCTTGGATAAAGGGTGAAAAACCGTAACTACTCAGCCCGCGAAACACGCAAAATACACGAAACAAAGATTTTATTGGTTTATTTCTTTCGCGTTTTTGGCGTGATTCGCGGGAAAGAAATTACGCTGAGCAGTTACGAAAAAGCGTTGTAAAACCGTTTAAAGGTTATGGAAAAATGGGCTGAAAGTCAATTAACGCAATTCGACCACCACTCCTTCCAGCGGCCATCGGGCACGGACTTTCAACGTGTCCGGGTATTGAACAAATCGTTCCGACCGTTCGAAGGGCATGGGGCTTCCGGCATCGTACCGTTGATTGCCGTTGCGATCACGATAAGCATGAAGAAGGTACTGCCCCTCAAGGATATCGTGAAACTCGAATCGCCCGGCCCTCGAAAGAATTCTGTGATACGGTTTCAGTTCCTTCTTCGTCACGTTCTCGGCAAAGAGGTGAAGCACACCGCTGGTATCGGTCGTGTTCCCATCCCCGATTCTTCCCTCAATGCCACTCAGGAGTTCCGGATCCATCGTCTCAAAAACAAGAACGCGGGTCGTATCACGCCCCCGATTCCCAAACGGATCACGGAACTTCCCACAATCGATGCGAACGGTATACCACGATTTTGGTGCAAGCGGCTGCACGGGTTGCAGAAGGATCGCTGCGTCGTTCAGCCATTGCGTTCTCACCGGAACATCTACCCCCACGTTGGTTCGCATCGTGACGGCACCCACCCCGCTCCCCCGCTCAAGCGCAGTTGAGAAGCTCAACTGGATATCTGGCTGAAACGCTATTCCCCTCCCACTGTCAGGAACAGAAATGGAGGCGAGAATAAGTCCGATGGAATCCCTCGCCGGGATCCCGCTCACGAGGAAGGAATTCGCCAGGGGATTCATTTTGTTCCCGGCATTATCACGCCCATCATAGATCGTTACCCTGTAAGGCGCCTCATGGACTGTCGGCTCGGTGACGATAAGGAATGCCGTGAGCTTCGGCAACAACTGGGCAATGGACTTCACCTCCACCCGCTGCCGGGTCACGGTATCGACGATCTCCACCCCCTGGGGGAATAGGCTCCCCTGGTGGACCGGTTCAGAGAATTCGACCACCAGATGCGTGGAATGCTGGAACATCGCCTTGACAAGCCGGGGCGCCGTGGTGTCCTCCTTCGCAAGGCGCATTAGGACATTCGAGGCCAGTGTATCGCGCGGTGTGATCCTCAGGGGGAAGGCGGGAACACCGTACTCGTCCGCTTCCGGGTCGTAGAGCAGATTGCGAAACTCATCCCGGACTGCAAGAACGCGATACGAACCGAAGGCGAGATGACCGAGAACAAAGTTTCCGCCTTTTCCCGTTTGGGTGATATAATCCGGGGAGGTCTCTCTCGGATTCAGCGTATCCGGATCGAGACCGTCAAGCCGGTAGGCAAAGATCATCACCCCCTCTGGCCGGTCAGCCGGTTTTGCGGGATAGACCTGCCCTTCAATCGCTCCAACGTCGATCTCCTCGCCTGTGGAAAAAGCAAGGGCAAAAGCCTGTGCCATTTTGTTCCGGTTGCGAAGGTCGGCGACGTCGGTCCCGATGGTCACCACATACGTGGTATTCTCACGCAACGGCTCATTGAACCTGATCTCGACCTCCGTGCCGCTCCACTCAACCTCCAGCGGCCCGACGGGCGGGGAGATAAAAACCGATTGTTCGAACGTCCGGCGATCGACGTACTCATCGAACTCGAGTACAATCCTGTCACCGGAGAAACCGGTCGTATTCGGAGGCGGAATGCTGGAAACAATGACCGGCGGGTCGGTGTCCACGGGTCCCCCTTCCGGCGGACGCTGGCCTGCGCAGGAAAGGAGAAGGAACATGATGAAACTGATAAAAAAGAGTTGAAGCGGGGGTCGGGTCGACATCATTCGGATTGCTTGGCGGAACCGTTCTGTGATGGCTCCAATATACTTAATAGAGAGGGGAACAACAAAAGAAGGCAAACACCCACTCTACCCACCGGTCGGATTGGAACTCCGGCCGGCCTGTTGCTGGAGATCTCTTCGGGCACGCCGCCACTCGCGCACCGCCCGCTGGTGTTCCGCATAGTTGCGTGAAAATTTATGCCCTCCCTTTCCATCGGCAACAAAGAAGAGATACGCGTGTTGCTCCGGATACAAAGCGGCGAGAATGGACTGCCGTCCCGGGCTCCCGATCGGAGCGGGAGGTAACCCGTAGTTCCGGTACGTGTTGAACGGGGAATCAATCCTCAAATCGCTGTAAAGCAACCTTCGGGGGCCGTCAGGAAGGATGTATTGGATCGTCGGGTCGGCTTCCAGCCGCATCCTCCGCTTCAACCGGTTGTGATACACACCGGCGACGGTTGTCCGTTCGCGGTCAAGTCTGGTCTCCCCTTCCACGATCGATGCCAGGGTGAGCACCTGGTTCATGGACATCTTCAAAGCATTCTGACGCGCCTTCATACTATCGACGAAAAACTCCTTGAACTCATGGACCATCCGTTCAATGAGCTCCCGCTCATCCGTCTGCCAGAAAAAGTGATAGGTATCCGGCATCAGATATCCTTCCAGGGATTCCGCATCGATTCCCAGGGAGCGCGTGTGGCGTTCGCTCCGGCACAGGTTGATGAACAATTCACTGTCGATGCCTAATTGCTGCGAGTAGCGGATCGCGATTCGCTCGATGCGCCACCCTTCGGGAATCGTCACGGGGACCAACACCCGCGATGTTCCTTCCGAAAGGTCGCTCAGGATCTCCACGTTCGAGAGCCCGACGGGAAAGCGGTATTTTCCGACTTTCATGGTGCGGGTTACTCCCATCATCCTTCCGGCCAGATTGAATGTCCAGCGGGTTCTCAACGCGCCGCTCGCTTCGAGAGAATCGGTCACGGATTTGAACGTGGCCCCGCGAGGAACAACCACATCCAGCTCCGACGAGCGGGACACGGTGTTCGGCGCCCAGAAAATCCAGTACACACCCGCGAAAAGAAGCAGGAGGATCGATGCCAATCCCGTCTGCCAGGGATGAGCCTTCAGATATTCCACAGTCTGTGGGAAAGTGATCATTTCTTCTTTTTTGAGGATGTTGCTCGCTGGATCATCAGGATCCTTTCAACGGCCCGGGATTCATCGATAATGCGTTCGAAGAGGCGGCGAATGGCATAGCTGGAGAGAGGGCCCGGATTGCCCACGGTGACGTTGTGCATCACTTCCTCTTCCCGTTGAGGAGAATAGGCATCTAGACCGAGCTCAAGCTTGATCTTTCCGATTTCCTCGGCACAGTGGGCCCGCTCATTCAACAGCTTTACCAGCTGAAGATCGATATCGTCGATCTTGTCGCGCCATTCATCGAGTGGATTCATCGAACGTACTTTCTTTAAATTGGCATTAAGTTGGCGTTAAGTTGGACGGAGGGAAAGCAGGAATTGTTTCGCCGCAGCGGTTGCTTCGCCGGGGGAACGGCATGAGCCGAGCACCTTCACAAGCGCCGAGCCGACGACGGCACCATCGGCATACCGCCAGACGTTCGCCACGTGTTCGGGCCTTGAGATGCCGAAACCGACCACAAAAGCCTTCTTCGCGTTGGCGCGCATGGTTTGCATGAATTGCGTGAACGCCTCTTCCTCTCCAAGTTGGGTCCGCGCACCGGTGACCCCCGTAATCGAGACACAATAGGAAAAATCGGTGGAGAGGTCGTCAATCTGGCGAATTCTCGGCGCCGGAGTCGTCGGGGCAATCAGGAAAACATTGCTCACGTGGTGCCGCCCGCTCCATTCCTTGAACTGTGTCGCTTCCTCCGGTGGAAGGTCGGGAATGATAACGCCATCAATCCCTGCATCGTGGCACGCGATCAGGAATTTCTCCGTGCCGAACCGGAGAATCGGATTCATGTAGCCCATCAGAAGCAGGGGAAGCTCGCTCCCCTTCCTGAACTCTCGCACAGCCTGGAGGATCACGGCGATGGAGGCGCCGTTCCGCAGGGCAAGTTCGGAAGAATGCTGGATCGTTTCCCCATCCGCAAGGGGATCGGAAAAGGGAATACCGATCTCGATCAGGTCGGCACCTGCTTCCTCCAATGCAAGAAGGAGCGGAACCGTCATCCCCTTTTGTGGAAACTCCGGGGTGATGTACGGGATGAGCGCTTTTTTTCCTGCACCGCGCAATGCTTCGAATGTATTTCGTATTCTTTTCATGTTTGGTGCGTTGAGGAGGACGTCCGATGGCTTCCCTGGACGTTCTCGTTTTATAAAAAAAGGCAATTACGCCGCGTTTTGTTTTACCACCGATGGCACACGCCTACGTGCCGAAACGCCGCACTTCGGCGTGCAGGCACGGATAAACAGGAAGAAGTCAGAGGTCAGACGTCGGCGAAGCAGAAGCCGAGGCCACCGACCTCTGATTTCCGATCTCTGACCTCTCTTCTTGCTTCGTGTTAACCGGTGCGCTAGCCGTGGTTAGACAACTGAGCAGTAACCATTTCTCGAAAAATATTTCTCTCCGAAATTCGCTGAGTAGTTACGCAAGGAGATGAAATTCTAGCAGGATGCAGAAAAAGAAATATCTATCCACGAGGTTCACGAAGAATTACTAAGGGATCCTTGTTCTTGCTCAAGATTCGTTACTTCCGTTCCTCTTCGTGTCCCTTCGTGCACTTCGTGGACAAAAGAAACTAGGTTTTTCAGCAACCTGTTAATGCAGGGCGAGTGACGGCTCGGCGGTCAACTCCAGGCTCGATGACTTCCCCTCATGGCTCCTGAGATATCCCACCATCGCCACCATCGCGCCATTGTCCGTGCAATACTCAAACCGTGGGACGAATACCCGCAGTCCGAAATATTCCGCCGCGTGTTGCATCCGTTTGCGGAGTTCGGAGTTTGCCGCGACGCCTCCTGCAACGGCGATATCCTTCACCCCATAGCGTTTTGCTGCAAGGGCCGTCTTGTCGACGAGGACATCCACTACGGCAGCCTGAAAACTCGCGCACACATTGGCAAGAAACTCCTCGTACCCCTCAGGGTTCAACTCCACCACCCGATGCTGGGCTTTTTGGAACCCTATCCTTTTTAAATAGTACAGGACGGCGGTCTTCAAACCGCTGAAGCTAAACTCCAACGATCCCTCCTCAAGGTATGGGCGGGGAAAATTGACGAACGTCCGGTCCCCTTTTGCCGCATAACGATCGATGAGCGGTCCACCGGGATAGCCGAGCCCAAGCATCTTCGCCACCTTGTCAAACGCTTCTCCGACGGCATCGTCTTTTGTTTCACCGAGGATCTCATACTCCAACGGACCCTTGACCAGGACAAGCTGCGTATGTCCGCCGGAAACCGTTAAATTCATGAACGGGAAATCGGGTCGCGGTGATTCGATGAGATTCGAAACGATGTGCGCTTCCATATGGTTGACCCCGACAAACGGGAGCCCGAGTCCCAGGGCCATCGCCTTGCCGAAGCTGAGTCCTACAAGGATCGAACCGACAAGTCCGGGACCATAGACTGCCGCGATCGCATCAAGTTCTTCCTTGCCAATGCCGGCAACCCGCAAGGCTTCTTCGACGACCGGGACAATGCGTTGCTGATGCGCCCTGGAGGCAAGCTCCGGCACGACCCCGCCATAGGCTGAGTGAAAGAGCTGCGTCGCCGTACTATTGGAGAGTAACGTTCCATCCCTCACCACGGCGGCGGAGGTTTCATCACACGATGTTTCAATTCCAAGGACTGTCAATTCGGTCGATCTCTGTGTTCTTCTGTGCACCGCCTTCTCAAGCGGCTGCCGGCGCTCCACGTCATTGAAGTTGTTGTTGATGATAACCAAAAAAACAGGCTTGCGCAAGAAAGACGGGAGAAGTCCTCCAGAAATGTCAGACAAAAAAAATCGTCTTGCCTCTCGTTCTTTTTCTCCCTATCTTAAGCCCGTTCATTGTGGCAGTTCGCTGCACCCATCGAGTTCGCTCGGGGTGATGATTGACTTAGAGGAGTCTTAACGATGGCAAGAATGTGTGAAGTTTGCGGTAAGAAACCGATGGCCGGAAATCACGTCAGCCACGCGCACAACCGGGCGCCGCGCCGTTTCCTTCCGAACCTTCAGAGAGTCCGTGCGATGGTCGATGGATCCGTGAAGCGCGTGCTGGTCTGCACGAACTGCATCAAGTCCGGAAAGATTCGCAAGGCCGCCTGAACGGGGCGGTTTGTTCCCGCATTGATGGTTTTTTGACAATCCCGCCTCCGGTGCGGGACTTTTCTTATGCTTGTTTGCAGACCGGGCGGTCACAGACACCAACAAGCGCTTGAGCATCGGCAGGATCCGATGCATCCCGGTTCGATCATGAAATTTACCCTCTCTCCACCGAACCAGCTCACGTTCCTCCGCATCCTGCTGACGCCGGTGTTTATCATTCTGTTGTTTTCCCCCGACCTGCTCCTGCGTCAACTCTCCATCCCTGTCTTCATCGTCGCCTTGTTGACGGATTGGTACGACGGATGGGTCGCCCGGCGATGGGGATACGTCACGCGGTGGGGGACCTTCCTCGATCCGTTGGCCGACAAGGTTGTGACCTCCTCCGCCCTGATTGCCTTCATCTACCTCGATCTCGTTCCGGCCTGGCCCGTATGGACCATCGTCCTCCGCGATATCGTGATCACCTTTCTCCGGTCGTACTCCGAGTTCAAGGGACGGGCGTTTGACACGAGTACGTTCGCTAAAACGAAAACCTTCCTCCAGTTCATGTTTATTTATTATGTCTTGTTGGCGTACATCGCGCGTGACACGGAATATTTTCGGTCCCAGTACGGCGTACTCATCCAGTCGCTTCTCGAATATTCGTTGCTCTATGCCATCGTGGTGGTGGTAGCGTTCATCACGGTGCTCACCGGCGTGATCTACCTCGCCAACAATTGGAAAACCGTCCGCGAACTCTATGACTTTTCAGACCGAATCACCGAATCCCGGTAATGCACCCGGGACACCTCCCGTGATCCCGGGAACAGTTCCATTCCATGTCAAACTGTTTGCCTCCGGTTTGTTCGCAGGCTACTCACCGGTCGCCACCGGCACGGTCGGCTCGGCCGTCGGCCTTCTTGCGTACTTCATCCCGGGCTTTGAACATCCCTTTGTGATCATGCCGGCGTGTTTCCTCATCCTCCTGCTGGGCATCAAAGCGGCAGACATGATGGAGACGGTGTACGGGCATGACCCCGCGGAAGTAACCATTGATGAAGTGCTGGGCATGTGGGTCTCCCTCCTCTTCCTGCCGAAGACACTGCTCGTCGCCGGCGTTGCGTTTTTTCTCTTCCGCATCATGGATATCATCAAACCGTTCCCCGCGAAAAAGTTTGACGCTCAACGGGGAGGATTCGGGATCATGTTCGACGATGTCGTTGCGGGTACCTATGCCAATCTCCTCACACAGATCCTCGTGGCAACCGGATTGATTGCCTGATTCCCATGACGGCTGAAATCATTACCATTGGCGACGAACTGTTGATCGGGCAAGTCATCAACACCAACCAGGCCTTTATTGCCGAACGGCTGCAATCCGTCGGTATCACCATTCAACGGATGCTGACGGTCGGGGACAACGAAGAGGAGATCCTCGGCTCTTTTACAGAAGGACTTTCGGCGTGTGACGTCATCGTGGTGACGGGGGGATTGGGTCCCACCCATGACGATGTGACCCGCGCGGCCGTCTGCAAGTTCTTCAACACCGACCTCATCGTAAACGAACAGGCGCTCCATCGGATCACGGA
>JACPUH010000011.1 GCA_016192345.1 Ignavibacteriales bacterium
GTTGGAAGAATGATGAGCGTTCCGGTTCAGCGGGATCCTACATTCATACCCGGTGTCCCCCGCGAGCTGTTTGATATTACACAGATGTATACTCCCAACATCCCGCTCGCCAATTGGGATATTACACCGGATGGGAAAAGGTTCATCTTCATAAGAAGCACAAATTTCAATGCTACCGTCAGCATGTTCAATATAGTCTTCAACTGGCGTGATGAACTAACGCGCGAGCTCTCAGGGAAGAAATAGCCGCTCTTTCACGAATGAAGACGATTACGGCCAAACAGATCGACCCAGTTCCACCTATCGAATTGGATGCATTCGTTATTATACGAATCATATTCACGGCACCATTTGGAGGTACTCGGATGATAGGGCAAACGATCTCGCATTACAAGATTCTTGAGAAGTTAGGCGAAGTCCCAAAGTCGCTCCCGACGCTTTGTGTCGGGATTGCGACTTTGAGGATCCCGCCGTTTCACGTTTTGTGTGTCCCGCCGCTCTTTGGCGGGATTGGCGGGAACTGCAGGAGGTTGCCATGATTGGTCAGACCATATCTCACTATAACATCCTTGAGAAAGTAGGTGAGGGTGGCATGGGCGTTGTCTATAAGGCCCAGGACACCAAGTTCCAAAATCGCCCACGAACGTTTTGTGTGAGTGGCAGCGATTTTGAGAATCCCGACCCATTGTGTCGGGACCTGATTCACAGGAGGCATTCATGATCGATCAGACGGTAGCACACTACCAGATTCTTGAAAAGCTCGGCGAGGGTGGGATGGGCGTCGTGTATAAAGCCCAGGACACCAAACTCAACCGCACCGTTGCTCTCAAGTTTCTCCCCGAGCACATCTCTGCCTCAGAAAAGGATGCAGCTCGGTTCATGCAGGAAGCGCAAGCGGCCGCATCCCTGAACCATCCCAATATATGTACGATTCATGGAATTGAAGAGAGCAACGGTAAACACTTCATTGTGATGGAGTTTGTCGACGGCCAGACACTTCAAGAGAAGAAAATTTCTCTGTCGATGAAGCAAGCTCTGGATATCGGCATCCAGATCGCGGAAGGGCTGGCAGCGGCTCATGAAAAGGGAGTTGTTCACCGGGATATCAAGCCCGAGAACATCATGATCCGCAAGGATGGCATTGTGCAGATCATGGACTTCGGATTGGCAAAGCTAAGGGGTGCGAGCCGATTGACGAAGGAAGGAAGTACGGTCGGAACAGCCGGCTACATGTCCCCCGAACAGGTGCAGGGGCAGGATACAGACCATCGGTCGGATATCTTCTCGCTCGGGGTCCTGCTCTACGAAATGCTCACCGGTCAGCTTCCCTTCAAGGGTGTGCACGAGACGGCCATTGCCTATGAGATCGTCAATGTAGACTCTCCCCCCATGTCGTCTCTCAACCATGAGATCCCTCCCGAGTTGGATGTCATTGTGCTTGAGTGTTTGGAAAAAGATCCAAGAGAACGAACGCAATCCGCCGGTCAGGTTGCCGTGGATCTCAAACGCTACCGGAGAGAATCAAGCCGATCGCGGGTCAGCAGGTTCACGGGTACACGACCCGTCCAGCCAGCCCCATTAAATGTTGGGCAGGATCCCCGAAGCGGGGAAGCTCCACCCTTTTCCCGGAAGGCCTTGCCATTCTCCAGGCCCCTTGCGGCAGGCCTTGCTCTTATGATCCTGTTCGCGGGGTACGGGCTTTCCATGCTTGTTCGTTCTGAAGAACCGGGAACGGGAATTATTAGGGCATCCATCGGTACGCCCCCCGGTGTCCGATATTTCGACGCCCTCGGTGGTCACTCCGCGATCTCCCCGGACGGTTCCATGATTGTTTTCGGCGGGGTTGACTCTGCTGACAACACGCTCCTCTGGATTCGTCGTTTGGATAGTGAAGAGGCCAGGGCTTTGGCAAACACTGAAAATGCCATCTACCCATTCTGGTCGCCGGACGAAAAATCGATCGGTTTCTTCAGCGAGGGAAAGTTGAGAACAATTTCCTCGACCGGCGGTCCGGTTTTGACTCTCGCCGACGCGCCTTTTGGCCGCGGGGCTACCTGGAGTTCCAATGGTACCATTGTATTTTGCCCCGCTCTTCAGGATCCCAATCTGTACGCCGTCAGCGCCAGTGGGGGACCCACTCGCGTGGTCGCTTCCTTGGATTCTTCAGCGCAGTTCTACCCACGGTTCCCATCGTTTCTCCCGGATGGGGAACATTTCCTGTTCGCGGGAGTCGACGTCGGTGGGGGCAACCAATCCAATGTGTTTGTCGCGTCGCTCAACGGTGACGAAACGCCGAAGATCCTTGATGACGCCAGCAACCCGTTGTATTCAAACGGCGCTCTGTTGTTTTACAGACAGGGCATTATCATGGGTCAGCCGTTCGATCCGGAATCCCGCTCCCTTGGCGGGAAACCCATCTCGCTGCAGGGCAACGTGAACGCATGGGCCCCCCGGGCAAAAGGAGACTTTTCTGTCTCCACCAACGGTATTCTCCTCTATGCAGGTGGAGCAAGGACATCGGGGCAGGGGACGGATTTCGTCTGGATCGATCAGTCCGGACAAATGAAGTCGATTCTGCAAACGGTTGTTTTTTCGGAACCCTCCCTTTCGCCTGATCACGACCAGATCGCATTCGACCAGCCAAACCGTGAGAGTGGTGGGATCGATATATGGACGTATGACCTCAGGAAAAATGTCCAGAGACGGCTCACGTTCCTTGCACCGAGTTCCGCCATGGGTCCCGTCTGGTCGCGCGACGGAACCAAAATTTACTTCAACTCAGAACTCGGTGGCGGGAAAGCATCCGTGCACGTAAAACGTGCGGATGGCAGTGGTGAACATCAGATCCTGGCTAAGGGGGAAGGAACAGTCACCGCGGGGTATTACCCGACCGATGTTTCACCTGACGGCAGGTATTTGCTCGTAGCGATTGCAAACGAGTCCATCAGCAACCTGGCTATGCTGGACCTCACGGGCACCACCACACCATTGCCCCTCAAGGGGTTGGGACTTCAGGGCAGCGGTGCAAGGTTTTCACCGGATGGGCAATGGATCGTGTACAGAAGCAATACCCGGCGTTCGGGAACCGGGAGAATCATGGTATCGAGATTTCTTGGTCCCACCGGCACCTGGGAGGTTGCCCCCGAGGGAGGAAACCCGATCTGGACGGCAAACGGCATTATCTTCTTCTCCACCACGCAAAGCCGGCATACCAAGGTCGATATTTCTTTCAGCGGAGGAAGTCCCGCGTTCAGTCCACCCCGTTTTCTTTTTCCTGGCTCAGTCGGATCGAACGTTTTCATTTACGGATACTCAATTACACGAAAGAGCTATCTTGGCGTCCGCGCTTTAAGTGCCGGGTCGAATAGCAGACTCTCTCTCATTGTTCATTGGCCTCAATTAATGAAGTGATCGAATGATCGGATCAACGATTTCACATTATCAGATTTTGGAGAAATTAGGCGAAGGCGGTATGGGCGTCGTCTATAAGGCCCAGGACACCAAACTCAACCGCATCGTCGCGTTGAAGTTTCTTCCCGACCACATTGCCTCATCCGAAAAGGATGCAGCCCGGTTCATGCAAGAAGCGCAGGCGGCTGCCGCGCTCAATCATCCGAATATCTGCACGATCTACGGGATAGAGGAGGCAGACAGCCCCTCGACCCTTCGTGAACCTCAGGGTCGCACTGA
>JACPUH010000006.1 GCA_016192345.1 Ignavibacteriales bacterium
TCACGTCACTATTTAGACTTCCTAAGGATTTTCGGCCCCTTCTTGGAACAAGTTCAACCTTATGTCAAGTTAAATTATACCCAATATTCTCCTCTCCTAAATTTTAACTTGACAAAGCTTCCGCAACCGCTTATATTCACATCCAGTTGCGCCACCAAACAATCGGTTTTTCTGTTCTTTACCCCCCAAACACTCGACTGTGCATTTCGGGCGCTGAGCTGACCGGCGAGTGTTACCCTCCACCCGGAGGGGTCATCCTCTTACTACTTTGAACACAATCTATCCCTTGGCAGGCTGCTCCTGCTCAAGGATAGTCTTTCTTTGAATTTAACTCTCTACCACCTGATCCACTATTGTCTTAAGGAGTAGCGCTTATGATTGATAAAGAGACCATGCCTGCGGTCGCTGTAGACCAGGCAGCCGAGACATCCGCCGAGAAGAAAGGCCTTACATTTCAGCGGTACTTCACAAAGTCGGGAATCCATCCTTTTGATGAGATAGAATGGGAGTTGCGTACTGCCGTTATATCTAATGAGAAGGGTGAAAGGATCTTCGAGCAGAAAGACGTGGAGATACCGAAGTTTTGGTCGATGACGGCCACCAACGTGGTCGTTTCAAAGTACTTTCATGGAAAGCTTGGGTCACCGGAACGTGAACGGAGCGTCAAACAACTGGTGGAGCGCGTTGCCCGCACGATCGCCAAGTGGGGAGCCCAGGGAGGCTACTTCGCTTCGAAGGAAGACGCTGATATCTTTTATAATGAGCTGACACACTTGCTGGTCAACCAGCAGATGTCGTTCAATAGCCCCGTCTGGTTCAACGTGGGGAACGAAGAGCACCCCCAATGCTCTGCATGCTTTATCAACTCCGTCCAGGATTCCATGGACTCGATCCTCACGCTCGCTAAAACCGAAGGCATGCTCTTTAAGTGGGGATCCGGAACCGGCTCCAACCTTTCGACGCTTCGCTCGTCACGTGAAAACCTTGCCGGCGGCGGAACCGCTTCCGGACCAGTGTCGTTCATGCGCGGTTTCGATGCATTCGCCGGCGTGATCAAATCGGGAGGCAAGACCCGCCGCGCCGCGAAGATGGTGATCCTGAACGCGGACCATCCGGACATCACCGACTTCATCAACTGCAAAGCGGACGAGGAGAAAAAGGCCTGGGCGTTGATCGAGGCGGGATACAACGGCGGCTTCAACGTTCCCGGCGGAGCCTATGACTCCGTCGCCTACCAGAACGCCAACCACTCCGTCCGTGTGACCGATGATTTCATGAAGTCCGTGCTCGAGGACAAAGAGTGGGTGACGAAGATGGTCACCACCGGCAAGCCGATGGAAAAACTCCGCGCCCGGGACCTCATGCGGAAAATCTCCGATGCCGCATGGATCTGCGGTGATCCTGGCATGCAATACCACAGCACCATCAACGCGTGGCATACCTGCCCGAACACCGCACCGATCAACGCATCGAACCCATGCAGCGAGTACATGTTCCTGGACGACACCGCCTGCAACCTAGCCTCACTCAATCTCATGCTGTTCCGGCGCGAGGACGGCGAATTCGACGTCGAATCGTTCCAGAAAGCGGTCCAAATCACCATCACGGCGATGGAGATTGAAGTTGATAATGCAAGTTACCCGACCCCTGCCATCACCCAGAACAGCTTCGACTATCGCCCGCTGGGACTCGGGTACGCAAACCTTGGCGCATTGCTGATGGCGCGCGGCCTTGCCTATGACAGCGACGAAGGACGTTCGTACGCAGCAGCCATCACCTCGCTGATGTGCGGGGAGGCATACAAGCAATCGGCGGTCGTCTCCGGTGTCAAGGGCCCCTTCAAGGGATTCGCCATCAACCGGGAACCGATGCTCAATGTCATGAAGAAGCACGGCATCCATGCCGAACGGATCGACAAGACTCTCATTCCGGAGGAGCTCTGGACCGCCTCGAAGAATGTTTGGAAGGACGTGGTGAAGATCGGTTCGCAGAACGGCATCCGGAACTCGCAGGCCACCGTCCTCGCTCCCACTGGCACCATCGGCTTTATGATGGATTGTGATACCACGGGGGTTGAGCCCGACATCGCCCTGGTGAAGTACAAAAAACTCGTCGGCGGCGGGTTGATGAAGATCGTCAACCAGACCGTCCCTGAAGCACTGGAGAAATTAGGCTACGACGACGAGCAGGCAGAGCATATCGTCGCCTATATTGACAAGAATGACACGATCGAAGGTGCGCCGCACCTCAGGGAAGAGCACCTCTCCGTGTTCGACTGCGCCTTCAAACCGGCCAAAGGTGATCGCTCCATTCATTACATGGGACATATCAAGATGATGTCGGCGGTCCAACCCTTCCTTTCGGGCGCGATCTCCAAGACAGTCAACATGCCGACCGACGTTACGGTGGAAGATATCGAGCAGGCCTACGTCGAGGGGTGGAAGCTAGGCCTGAAAGCCATCGCGGTCTACCGTGACGGCTGCAAACGTACGCAGCCCCTCAGCACCTCCCTGGACTCCGGGAAAAAGGAGGAACGGAAGGCTCTGCCCCCGCGCCGCCGCCTGCCGGACGAGCGCCAATCCATCACCCACAAATTCAGTATCGCCGGGCACGAGGGATATATTACCGTCGGGATGTTCGAGGACGGCATGCCCGGTGAGGTCTTTATTACAATGTCCAAGGAAGGCTCGACGATTTCGGGACTTATGGACTCCTTCGCCACTTCGATCTCCATAGCCCTGCAATATGGGGTGCCGTTGAAGGTTTTGGTGGACAAGTTCAGCCATGCCCGATACGAGCCATCCGGGTTCTCGAATAATCCTGAGATCCCCATCGCTAAGTCCATTAGTGACTATATCTTTAGGTGGCTTGGCCTTAAGTTCCTGCCCAAGGAAGACGCTCCCTCGACAGCTTCCCCGGCCAGCGAGATTTCGTCTCCGGCCTCCCCGGCAAAAGTCAAAGCTGAGGCATCAGCAAAGATCTCTGCCATTGAGAGAAACGAGAAAGTGGTTTTTGAGACCCAATCTGATGCTCCCCCGTGCCACGAGTGCGGAAGCATTATGATCCGAAGTGGAAGCTGCTACAAGTGCCTCCAGTGCGGATCAACCAGTGGGTGCTCCTAAGTAGACCACTGCTATAGTTTCGTTGAACATATAAAAACCGGCACGTCTCCTGTTCCTGGGCGTGCCGGTTTTCGTTTTGCCCAGACTCTTGCTTCTTACTACCTTATCCCCTATTCTCTCCATGCTTTTCCATAGGTTCACTCTCAACCAATCGAGGTTCTTCCATGCGACCACTGCTCCTGAAACTTGTTTTCCCCCTTCTCATCGGTATGGCTCTTGCTCCAGCCCAACCTCAGCTCTCTGAGGCCCAACTCAAGGCCAAAGCTCAAAAACTTACCAAACAGTTCATTCTTGCCGATGGCCATGTCGATATCCCCTACCGGCTCCAGCACAAGTGGGAGGATATTTCCAAACGGACAGAGACCGGGGACTTTGACTATGTGCGGGCAAAAGCCGGAGGGATCAATGTCCCCTTTATGTCCATCTACACCCCGAGCGAGCTTGAACAAAAAGGGGGAGCCAAAGCTCTTGCCGATACCCTGATCGATATGGTCTACGGCCTGGCAAAATCGCATCCTGCAAAGTTTGCCGTCGCCAAATCGGTGGCGGATGTGCGGGGGCAATTCCGCCGCGGACTCATCTCGCTTCCGATGGGGATGGAGAACGGCTCACCGCTTGAGAAGAATCTCGCGAACGTTCAGTACTTTGCCGACCGCGGCATACGGTACATAACTCTCACCCACGGCAAGGACAACCACATCTCGGATTCATCATACGACACCACCCACACGTGGAAGGGCCTGAGCCCCTTTGGCCGAAAGGTTGTGATGGAAATGAACCGGGTCGGTATCATGGTCGATATCTCGCATGTCTCCGATGACGCCTTCTGGGAGGTTATGAATATCACCGCAACGCCGGCAATCGCCTCCCACTCCTCCTGCCGCACCTTCACCCCGGGCTTCGAACGGAATATGTCGGACGATATGATCAAGGCGCTCGGGAAGAACGGCGGCGTCATCATGATCAACTTTGGTTCGTCGTTTGTGGCAAACAACTATCGACAGGCCGAAAGCAAAATGTGGGCCACCCTTGGAACAAAAGGCATTACCTGGAACAGCCCCAACGCGGCTGAGGAAGCCCAGGCCTACATGAAGGAAAACCCGCTCCCCTTCCCGAACGTTTCGGATGTTGCAAACCATATCGACCACGTCGTGAAATTGACCGGGATCGATCATGTCGGTCTGGGTTCCGACTTTGACGGCGTTGGCGATACATTGCCAATCGGCCTGAAGGATGTATCACAGTATCCCAACCTGATCGAAGAGCTCTTGAAGCGGGACTACTCCGACAGGGATATTGAAAAAATCTGCTCCGGTAATGTCCTGCGCGTCTGGTCGGAAGTGGAGCAGACCGCAAAGAAAATGCAGAACAATTAACAATACCCACCCTGGCTGGTACGAAGGAGACTCCATGCAAGCACAACGATTCCTGACTCTTCTGTTCATCCTTGGTCTCACGGCCTGTGTCACTGTCGCTCAACAGTCGAGAAAGCTCAAGGTCTACATCTCCGTCGATATGGAGGGGGTTGCGGGAGCGGTCACCGATGACCAGCTCGGACCCGGCGGGTTCGAGTATCAGCGCTTTCGGGAGTTCATGACGCGCGAAGCGGTCGCCGCGGTGAACGCCGCGAAAGAAGCCGGGGCAACCGGGGTCGTGGTAGGCGACTCGCATGGGAACGGCGAGAACCTGTTGATCGAGCAGTTCCCGAAGGATGTCCTCATCATCCGCTCCTGGCCGAGGCGGCTTTCCATGATGGCCGGAATCGATGAAACTTTCGACGCGGTCATTTTTATCGCCTATCATTCCTCCACGAACAACAAGAAGGGGGTCCGGGCCCATACGTTCTCCAGTGCCCGGTTGTCCAGGGTCGCTCTTAACGGCGTCGAAATGACCGAAGGGGCATGGAATGCGGCCATCGCCGGACATTTCGGTGTTCCGGTCGTGATGATCTCAGGGGACGATGCTGCCGTTGCCGAGGTTCGCTCGCTCGTCGGCAACATCGAGGCGGCAGAGACCAAGAAGAGCCTCGGGTTCCATTCAGCCAGCACACTTACTCCTCAAGCCTCCGCCGAACTGATTGGCGAAAAGGTCAAAGCCGCATTGAAGCGGTTGAAGGACTTCAAACCCTATAAAATTCAATCCCCTCTTACGCTCGATGTGAGCTTCAAAAACTATCGCCCTTCAGAGGTCCTTGCCTATTTGAAGGGGGTCGAGAGACCTGATTCTCATTCGATCCGCTATAAGGCAGACAGCATGCTGGAGATCGCCGATTTCATGCTCGTCGTGACTAGCTACAACATAGGATTGGAACCGTGAGAACCATGAGAACTATTCTTGCGCTTGCTCTTTCATGTGCCCTGACCCCGCTTGCACACTCTCAACCCAACGAACGCCCCCGTCTGCGTGACCTCGGTGTCGAGGTCGGTATCTTCCGGACCGGCCCAGGTAATGCCATCACGGATGTACGCGGCGTGCACGTTGGCCAGGTCACCTTGAAGGAAGGAGACAACATCCGGACGGGCGTAACAGCCATCCTCCCCCATACCGGGAACCTCTTTCAGGAGAAAGTCCCTGCGGCAATCTTCGTCGGGAATGGCTTCGGGAAACTGATTGGCGTAACACAGGTGGAAGAACTGGGGCAGGTCGAAACGCCGATCCTGCTCACCAACACCCTGAGCGTCTGGGAGGTCGCGAACGGCATCGTCGATTATATGATCGCCCTTCCCGGGAACGAGAACGTCCGCTCCATCAATCCGGTGGTCGGTGAGACGAATGACGGCGGGTTGAATGATATCCGCGGCAGGCACGTAAAACGGGAGCATGCCATCACAGCCATTCGTTCCGCCCGTGGAGGTCCGGTTGAGGAAGGAAGCGTCGGCGCAGGAACGGGAACGGTTGCCTTTGGATGGAAGGGGGGCATCGGCACAAGTTCCCGGATCCTTCCTCCGCGCCTCGGCCCCTTTACGGTCGGCGTACTCGTGCAAACGAACTATGGGGGGGTGTTGGATATCGTCGGCGTGCCCGTGGGGAAGGAGCTCGGCCGGTTTAGCTTCAGTAATCAACTGGAGTACAGCGGCGACGGATCATGCATGATCGTCGTGGCAACCGATGCCCCCCTCGACAGAGCTCAGCTACGGCGGCTGGCCAAGCGGGCAACACTCGCCCTGGGCCGTACCGGCTCGGCGATGAGCCATGGGAGCGGGGATTATGTCGTTGCGTTTTCGACTGCCAACGAAATGCGCATCAGGCCGAACGAGGAGCGGATCCGCCAGGTCCCCCGCCTTTCGGAGGACGACCTCTCCCCTCTCTTCCAGGCGGTCGTGGAGGCAACGGAAGAGGCAATTTATAATTCGCTGTTGAAGGCGACGGCGGTCACCAACGCGCAAGGAAGACAGGTCGAAGGGCTTCCGGTGGAACAGGTGAAGGAATTATTGAGGAAGTACGGCAAGATGAAATGATGTGTGGATCGGGATGGTACAGACCGCGAGCAGCAGACCAGCAAATCCTCCACCCGGAGGATTTGCTGTTTTATGCGGGGACACCTTCGCGTTCCATCATCTCCACGAACTGTGAAAAAAGATAATCGCTGTCGTGGGGGCCGGGAGAAGCTTCGGGATGGTACTGAACGCTGAAGAGGGGGAGTTCCTTATGCCGGAACCCTTCATTTGTATTGTCGTTGAGGTTAACGTGGGTGATCTCGATTTCCGAAGGGTTCAGCGAAGCCGGATCGACTGCAAAGCCATGGTTCTGAGAGGTGATTTCAACTTCGTTGGTTCGGAGGTTCTTCACCGGGTGGTTGGCGCCACGGTGCCCGAACCTCAGCTTGAAGGTCTTTCCTCCCAGGGCCAATCCAAGCAACTGGTGCCCGAGACAGATACCGAAGATCGGCTTCTTGCCGATGAGCTTCTTGATATTCTGGATCCCATAGCGCACGGCGGCGGGATCGCCCGGACCGTTCGAGAGAAAGATCCCGTCGGGGTTCATCGCCAGCACCTGCTCGGCGGGGAACGACGCCGGAACGATGGTCAGGCGGCATCCGTAGGAGACCAGCCTGCGCAGGATGTTCCGCTTGACTCCATAATCGTACACCACCACATTCCACCGTTTCCCGTTCAGTCTCTTCCGGAGCTCCGGTTTCAGCGCAAACAATGTCTCGTCCACACTGTCCCATTCATACGGCTGGTCGGTCGTAACAACCTTGGCAAGGTCCAGACCGTTCATATCTGCCGACTGCCGTGCTTTTTCGACGAGGCTCTTGTCATCCAAATCGATAGTAGATATTACTCCCCGCATCGCCCCGACGGTCCGGATGATCTTGGTCAGCATTCTCGTATCGATCCCCTGAATCCCGAGGATCTCGTGCCTTGCGAGCCAATCACCCAGGCTCCCGGTTGCTCGGAAATTGCTGTAAAAATCGAAATATTCCTTCACCACGAATCCCGCAACCTGAGGTTTCACGGATTCGAGGTCCTCTTCATTAATGCCGTAATTGCCGATCTGGGGGTAGGTCATGGTGACAATCTGACCGGCGTACGATGGATCCGTCAGGATCTCCTGATAGCCCGTTAAGCTCGTATTAAAGACAACTTCACCGGTCGTCTCCCTGGCGGCGCCAAATGCCTCACCCGTAAATACCGTGCCGTTTTCTAATGCGAGCTTTGCGATCAAAGGAGTGGTTCCGACTTCATGATGTGGGGGAAACTCTTTTTTGCGGGACGAAAGATAGGAAGATTTGCCCGGCAATGCAAATTCAATTCTTCCGTCGATGGATTCGAGCCGAAGTTCGAAGAAGTGAGGTTATTCTTCTCCGGAATGTGGTTCAGATGTTCGTTTTGTGCGATCGTCAACTCGTGGAGAAGGAGTCGAACTTCAATGAAAGTTCTGTTGTAGTTGCCTGCAGAGTTGTCTATCTTTATGAGAACGACGCCAAACAGCATCTTACCATTGGCCGTTTATCACCTTGACAACCTTTTCAAAAATTGTTATTTTTTAGCCTAAAAATAAGGGATTTTTGAATGGTAACGCCGGTCGACCCTGAACAGTTATCCGAGCGTGAGAGGGACATACTTCGCCACGTAGTGCATAACTACATCCAGACCGCTGTACCGATCGGGTCGCGGTATATTTCCAAGCGTTTCGAAAAACAACTCAGCCCGGCGACCATTCGGAACGTGATGTCGGACCTGGAGGATCTGGGCTTCCTTTCCCATCCGCACACTTCAGCTGGTCGCGTCCCCACGGATCTTGGCTACCGCTATTATGTCGACTTCCTCATGGAGGTGAGCGCTCTTTCTGGCCGCCAAAAGAATGAGATCGAAAAACAGCTTGATCCGGCTCTGGGGGGCGAAACGCTCCTGCGGGAAACCTCCAGACTCCTCGGGAAGATTTCCAAGCAGTTGAGCATTGTTTCCTCTCCGCATGTCGCCAGCGGGGTTTTTGAGAAGCTGGAACTCATCCCGATAGCCACCTCCAAGTTACTGGTGGTGATCTCGATACGGTCGGGACTTGTGAAAACCATCATGCTGGAGGTGGGGGTGGAGATTCCCCGCCACTCGCTGGAACAGATCACCCGAGTTCTGAACGAAAGGCTTGTGGGGCTGACGCTGCAACAGGTACGGGAGACGTTTGCGGAGCGTGTCCGTGATGTCCAGGATGACAAAACCGGGCTCGTGCGCCTGTTCATCGATTCCGTCGACAAACTGTTTGACGATGTGAAAGAGCATGACAAGGTACACATCTCCGGGACCCAGAACATGATCGATCAGCCGGAGTTCGGCGACCCGCGGAATTTCCGGAGCGTCATCGAACTTATTGAAAATGACGACATCATCGTCCATCTTCTGGAAAAGCATGACGAACTGGAAAAGGACTTTGTCATTACCATCGGGGCGGAAAACAACGATGAGAAGGCCAAGGAGTATAGCGTCGTCACGGCCACGTATAACCTCGAGGGTGTCATGGGCCGCGTCGGCATTATCGGGCCCCGACGCATGGACTATGCAAAAGCCGTCCCCCTGGTCGATTATGTCGCAAAATCCATTGCACGACTTTTAGGAACAAAGTAAGGACGTATGGAAGAGAAAGAACTGAAAGAACAAGGACCAGGGCAGAACGAACCCGGAAAGGCGGTCGGACAGGATTCGACGGAAGCCGGGGCACAGGATCAGCTTGCCACAAAGTTGGCTGAGGCAGAGAAACAGATCGAGCAGTACAAGGACCTCCTCCTGCGGAAGGCCGCTGAGTTTGACAACTATAAGAAGAGGATCGAAGGAGACAGCATCGTCATGGCACGATTCGCCAAGGTCGATATTCTGACCGAGCTTCTTCCGGTTGTGGACGACTTTCACCGTTCCATGAAACTTGGGGGGGAAAGTAAGGACCCCGGGGCCGTGGCACGGGGCGTCGAGTTGATCCATCAAAAGCTTATGAAGTTCCTCGAGACACAGGGTGTAAAGGCCATGGAAACGGTGGGAAAGGAATTCGATGTCCGGTACCACGATGCGCTTCTCCAGGTGCAACGGGATGATGTTCCGCCTCATACGATCGTTGAGGAAGTGGAAAAGGGATATTTTCTCGATGACCGCGTTATCCGCCATGCCAAGGTGATCGTCTCCACCTCCTCCACGGGCGATTCGGGGGAACCAGTCCCCGCCTCACCCGCGATGAGCGGGAAGAACCAGCCAGAAGGGAATTAAACCGAAGCAATGGCAAAGAGAGACTATTACGAAGTCCTGGGGGTTGCCCGGACGGCGTCGCCCGATGAGATCAAGAAGGCATACCGGCAATTGGCAATGAAATTCCACCCCGACCGCAACCCGGGAGATAAAGGGGCTGAGGAAAAATTCAAGGAGGCCGCCGAGGCGTACGAAGTCCTGGGAGACCCTGAGAAGAGGCAGAAGTACAATCAATTCGGCCACGAAGGAATGCGCGGAACAAACTTCCGTGAGTACCACGACATCAATGATATCTTCAGTTCCTTCAGCGACATTTTCGGCGGCGGGATGGGGGGAAGTATTTTTGACGAAATGTTCGGCTCAACAGGCCGGTCACGCCAGCGAAGACACCAACAGGGCATCCCGGGCTCGGATCTCAAAGTTAAAATTCGATTGACGCTTGAGGAAATCGCAACCGGGGTCGAAAAAAAAATCAAGGTCAAGAAGCTGAAGGCCTGCGATACCTGCCACGGCTCCGGGGCAAAGGCGGGAACAGGTTCGTCAACCTGCCCGCAGTGCAACGGCAGCGGCGAGCTACGTCAGGTCTCCCGGTCAATGTTCGGGCAGTTTGTGAACATTACGACATGCCCGACCTGTTCCGGCGAGGGAAGGATCGTTCAAGACCCGTGCAGGACTTGTTCCGGCGAGGGACGAGTTCAGGGTGAAAGTACCATCAAAGTAACTATCCCTGCCGGGGTTACCGAGGGGAATTACATCCCGCTTCGCGGGCAGGGAAATGCCGGTCAGCGAGGTGGTCCGCCCGGAGACCTCATTGTTCTTATCGAAGAACAGCCACATCAATATTTCACCCGGAACGGCGACGATATTGTGTACGAATTGAATGTGGGCTATCCGGTCGCAACACTCGGAGGAGAGGTTGAAATTCCCACGCTATCGGGA
>JACPUH010000017.1 GCA_016192345.1 Ignavibacteriales bacterium
GATTCGTTCGTCTTTCACGAAGTCTACGATACAACGTTCAACGGTGCCTCGAACAGCGCGCGGAACAAATTCCTGATGCAGGGGACAATTACCTCCTCCATTGCCTCGACCTACCCGATCGGCCTCAACGTGGTCGAAGGGAGCGTGGAGGTGATCGCCAACGGTCAGAAGGCGCAACTGGGGGCTGACTACACGGTGGACTATATCTCCGGGCAGGTGGTGATCAGGAACCAAAGTCTGCTCGTTCCCGGCACCAACCTGCAGATCAAGTACGAGGCGAACGACCTGTTCCAGCTTGCCTCGAAGTCGTTATTGGGAGCGAGGGGGGATCTCAGCTTTGGAAGGAATACCTCGCTCGGTTTCACGGTGATGAACCTGAACCAGCAGACCCTGAGCGACAAGGTCCGGCTGGGAGAGGAGCCGATCAATAACACGATCTTCGGAATCGATGGCGGGACTGCTTTTGAAATGGATTTCCTTACACGCGCGCTAAACTACCTTCCCGGCGTTCAGACCACCACCCCCTCTTCGTTTTCCCTGCGCGGTGAGGCGGCTTACATGCTTCCGGACCCCAACACGCGGAAAAGTTCCATCTCCCAGGATCAGGGGGCGGGTATCGCCTACATCGACGATTTTGAAGGGGCGCGGCGTACGATCCCCCTTCCCATCTCGTATACCAACTGGTTCCCGGCGAGTGTCCCGGAATATATTCCCGGGCTCGATCTGTCTGTCAAAAGGACCCTGCAGGAGAAACAGGAATATCGCGCAATGCTCGATTGGTACAACATTCTCCCGAGCGATGTCTTGATTACGGATTTGAAGCCGGCGAAAAAAGATAACGTGGCGCGGGGGGAGGAGCAGGTGACCGTCCTGAACCTGTATCTTCGGCCGAACGTGCGCGCGCCGAACAACTACTCGATGGATTTTGAGAACAAGCTTCTCGCCAATCCCGCCCTGGCGTGGAATGGGGTTATGTGGCCGATCGGTTCCACCACCTCCAATTTGCTCGATGAGAACATCAACTTCATCGAGTTCTGGGTCTATCTGGAGAAATCGCAGCCCACGGTCAAACTGAATATTGATATGGGGATCATCAGTGAAGATGCCATTCCCAACAATTTTCTCAACACGGAGGACGGCCTTCTGGATGGTGTGAGAAACGGCATCCTGGACAACGGGGAGGATCGTGGCATTGACGGGCGTACGGATGATCAGGAGCGGGTTGATTTTGCCGACTTCATCGCGAAATATCCGCAGTTTGCGAATGACCCATCCGGGGACAATTGGAGCAAACCGGTCTCTTCCTCCTTGTTGCCGGGGGATTACAACAATATCAATGGAACCGAGGGAAATTCCCAGAGTGAGGCGGGCCGTTTTCCCGATACAGAGGATCGGAACCGCAACAACGTTCTCGACCGGACCAACAGCTACTTCACATACGAAATTCCGCTCGATACCCTGCAGGAGGGTTTCCGGCGGTTTGTGAGCGGCGGCGGCACGACGGGTTGGTACCAGATCCGCATCCCGATCATCGACACGGTCCGGTCGGTGGGCGCGCCCTCCTTCTCCAATGTCGAGACTATCCGGTTTTGGATCACCGGCGCACAGCAGGAGGTACTTGTCCGGTTTGCCGAGTTGAACCTCGTCGGGAACCAGTGGGAAGAACTCGTGAAGAATGACTCGACGTTCAAAGTGAGTGTAGTGAACAGGGAGGACAATCCCTCCTATGATTTGCCCCCGGGATTGCCGCAAGCGAGAGATCGTACCCGGCCGGACCAGAATATTTACCTGAACGAACAATCGCTGAACCTTGTGATTCAGAATTTGAACGATGGCGATTCACGCCAGGCCATCAAGCGGTTTCCCGTTCGCCCCCTGGATCTCTTCAGCTACCGGACCATGAGGATGTTCGTCCATGGGGACACTCGCCCGGCATTCCGGACCAATTACAACAATCCCGATGACTATGATCTTGATCTGTTCTTCCGGTTCGGCTCGGATTCACTGAACTACTATGAATACAGGACTCCCATCCGGCCCGATTGGGATCTCGCTAATGAAGTCAGTATTCATTTTGCCGAGATCACGGCCATCAAGCTCAGCCTGGACAGTCTTGGAGCGAGGAGTGAACGCATCCCCGTTCCGAATGGCCCGGAAGGGGCCACCTACCTGGTGCGGGGAAATCCAACCCTGACGAATGTTCGCCTCCTGGTTATCGGTGTGGAGAACCCCTATAATAAAGGAAAGTCGAACTACACCGGGGAGGTTTGGGTGAACGAACTCCGCCTGACCGACGTGGACGATACCCCCGGTTGGGCATACCGGTTCGATACGCAGGTCAAGTTTGCGGATATCGCCTCGTTCTCGTTCAATATGACGCAACGCGATCCGCATTTCCATGGGCTTGAAGAACGATTTGGTTCGCGCGCGAACGACCAGAACTGGAGCATTGCTGCCAACGTCGGCTTCGAGAAGCTTCTTCCCCAGACCTGGGCCGGTTCCAGTCTTGCCTTTACCTATTCCCGCGTCGAACAGATCCAGAATCCGAAGTACCTCCCCGGGACCGACATCCTCGTGGACGAAGCGGTGGTGCGGACGCGCGCGAGCCGGATCGAAGAAGGGGCGAATGAGAGTGCGGCAACGGATTCCGCCAGTAGCATCCGGCTCCAGACTCAATCATTGACCATCACCGAAACCTATGCGCTGCCGAACATCAAGCTCAACCTGCCGGTGGAACATTGGCTGGTGAGCGAAACGATCAACCGGCTTTCCTTCGCCTACTCCTTCAACCGTTCCAGTCGCCGTGCCCCCACCATTGAATCGTTCAATCAATGGCAATGGAACGCCCGAATGGCCTACGCTCTCCAGTTAAGCGACCAGAATTTCATCGAACCGTTTGCTCCTTTCGGCGACTTCTTCCTGTTCAGTCCATGGAAGGGTTTGAAGCTGTTCTACCTGCCGCGCGGATTCAATTTCTCCACCACCCTCACCCGCGGCCAAACGAGCGAACAGGCACGCAACCAGGCCGCCGCGAAGCCGGTCATCCGCAATTTCGTTGCGGCGAGGTCCCTGAGCTTCGCATGGCAATTTTCCGAAGGGGGATTATTGAATCTCGGGACCGATTACGCCCTGGATATTCAAAGCACGTTGCTGAACCTGGAGACCAATCCCGAAGGCCAGCAACGCTCCTTCACGTCAATCCTGGGGCAGATGTTTGGCAAGGCAAGGCTCATCGACTTCGGGAACGACCTTACCTATGGGCAGACGATTTCCTTCAACCCCAGGCCGATCATGCCGGCGATCTTCAAGTTTGACAAGATCTTCTCACTGGGGGGACGGTATTCCTCCCGGTACGATTGGACGAACAACTTACAGGCCGGAGAGCTCGGAAAATCCGCCGGGGTGTCGGCCAATCTGACGATGAATCTTGATGTGAATGTCAAAACCCTCGGGAACGAAATCTGGCCGGCGGCACCGGCGGCTCCCTCTCCGGGGGATACGGCGAAGGGACTGAACGTTCTTGACGCGTTGGACCGTGTGTCAAGGATTGCCATTAAAACCCCGATCTTTGATTTCGAGAAACTGACGTTTTCCTTTACTCAGCAAAACCGTTCCCAGAACAGCGGAGTGCTGGGGCGCCCCGGTTTTGCCAATATTTTTGGCCGCGTCCCGTTCTTTCAGTCCTCTTTACCGGAGCACGGGCCGTCGCTCCTGTACCAACTCGGCATGGCGTCGGATCCGCACGGTGATGTGATCATCAAGTCGAAAGGTTCCTTCCCCTTCTTTAGCGGCTACACAGTCCCCGGGCTCCGCGCACCGCTGGGCAACTTGGCGGACGTGTTTTCCCAGACGAACCGCATGTCCATGCGGACCTCCCGTCCCCTCTGGGAGGGGGCCAGCATCGAGATCAACTGGAATGTCGGCTGGTCCTACACGGTCAACCGGACGATCAACACCGATTCGATCGGCGTTCCGTTCGAGAGCAACAAGGTGGTGAGCGGGGATATCGAGCGTTCCTATTTGACCTTTCCGCCAATCCTGTTCTTCAAATTTTTCCGGACAAGCGTTGAAGATGTTCAGAAACAGTTTGAACGGATGCGGATCGATCCCTCGGACACGCGCACACCGGACGCGAAATTGGCCGAGGCGTTTGAAGGGGGCCTGGAGGCCGTTCCCCTCTTGAAGAAGCTGATCGGCGATCTGGTGCCGCGCCCCAACTGGACTCTGCGGTGGGAGGGGCTGGAGAAGTTTCCCGGGTTCAATTTATTTGCTGCGCGGGCCAGCTTTGACCACAGCTACACCTCGGGCTACAAACGGCGCTGGAAGATTTCGCCGACGGGGGAGGAAATTACGGAAAACCAGCAGATCACCTACGGCTTCTCGCCGCTGATCGGATTGAATTTCCAATTGAAGGAGTTTATCAAGGGGAGCTTCAGCACTTCGTTCCGGTACGGCACCACGACGAGCTACGATCTGCAACCGTCTGCCCAGAATATTGTTGAGTCCGCGGTCACCGATATCACGATCTCGGCGAACTACGCCCGGCAGGGTTTTGAGTTCCCCTTCTTCGGCCTCTCGCTCTCGAACGATATCGACATCAGCTTTTCGTACAGCTACTCGACGAACTCGCGCAAGCTCTATGATATGAAAGCGGTGAACTTCAAGAAGGACGGCACCGTGCTCGACGGTACGACGCGGACCATCCTCGAGCCGCGCATCCGCTACATCCTGAGTTCCCGGGTGACCGCCTCTGTGTACTACAAGTACTCGAAGACCGACGGCTCACGCATCCCCGGGCAAACCATCAACGAGGGGGGGCTCGATGTCCGAGTCGCCATACAGCCCTAGCCCGGTTAGACCTGACAGGTTTGTCTGAGCAATAATCCGTAAACCTGTCAGGTCTTGCACGGCCGGTTTCGTTGCGCCTGAACGCTTTAATGGTTACTTTGAAACGCCAAAAAGGCATACACAAGAGGATGATGAGGGAATGACCAAGACAATTTTATGGGTGGATGATGAGATCGATTTGCTCCGTCCGCATGTGCGGCTGCTGGAGGAAAAGGGGTACAAGGTCGATACTGCCACCAATGGCGAGGATGCAATTGAACTGGTTAAAAAACAGGCCTACGACCTGGTGTTCCTCGACGAAATGATGCCGGGGATGGGGGGATTAAGCACGCTGTCGGAGATCAAGGAGGCTGAACCCAACCTCCCGGTGGTGATGGTCACCAAGAATGAGGCCGAGAGCCTGATGGAAGAGGCGATCGGGAGCAAGATCAGTGACTATCTCACCAAGCCGGTCAACCCGAGCCAGATTCTCATGGCGTGCAAGAAGTTCCTGGAGGGGAAAAAGATCGCCGGCGAGTACGTGTCGAGGGACTACGCGAAGGAATTTCAGGAGATTTCCCTCGCGCTCATGAATCCGCTGGACCATGAGGGGTGGTTCGACCTCTATGCCAAGGTGACAAACTGGGATATGGAGCTGGATGAGCATCCCGAGCTTGGCCTCCGGCAAACGCTGCTCGACCAGAAGCGTGAATGCAACGCCGAATTCGGCAAGTTCGTCGAGAAACAGTACCGGCATTGGATCGAACAGGGGGACGATCGGCCGGTCCTTTCGACCGAGGTGATCGAGAAGTTCGTACTTCCGGAATTCGACCGGAAGAGTTCCGTCTTTCTTTTTGTCGTGGATTGTCTCCGTCTTGACCAATGGCTGATGATGGAGCAGTTGCTGGCAGACTACTATACCATCGAACGTTCGCATTATTACAGTATTCTGCCGACGGCGACGCCGTATTCGCGGAACGCCATCTTCAGCGGGCTGTTCCCGATGGAAATCGAACAGCGTTTCCCGGACGTGTGGCAGTCGGGTGAGGATGACGAGAGCAGCCGCAATCGGCACGAGCATCAACTGCTGGATAAGTTCCTGGAACGGAAGAAGATCCAGCTCAAGCCGGAATCGAAGTATGTGAAGATCCTGGATGCGGAGTTCGGCCGCCAGGTGGAGGGGAACATCCTTTCCTACACCAAGAGCAAGCTTACAGCCATCGTGGTGAATTTTGTCGATATGCTCGCCCACGGGCGTTCCGATTCCCCCCTGCTCAAGGAGATCGCCCCGGATGAGGCGGCCTATCGCTCCCTGACCAAGTCGTGGTTCCAACACTCTTCGCTGTTCACCATGCTGAAAGTGCTCTCGACGCAGCGGAACATCTCCATTATCATTACCACCGACCACGGGAGCGTCCGTTGTTTACGGGGCTCGAAGGTGATCGGAGACCGCGAGACCTCCACGAACCTCCGCTACAAGTACGGCCGGAACCTGAAGGTGGATGACCGGCAGGCGGTCTTCGTGAAGCACCCGTCTGATTACAAGCTGCCCCGCGGGACGGTAACAACCAATTATATTCTCGCGAAGGAAGACTATTTCTTTGTTTACCCGACCGAGTATCATAAATACCTGAACCAGTATCGCGACAGTTTCCAACATGGCGGCATCTCGATGGATGAGATCATCCTGCCGGTGGTCCGGCTGGAACCGAAGTAATCCCATGGTGAGAACGAGCCTCACGACCGCTTCGCCCGGGGAAACCTTGCAGGTTGCACGCGAATTCGCTTCCCGGCTTCAGCGGGGAGATGTTGTTGCCCTGTCGGGCGAACTTGGGGCAGGGAAAACACATTTTGTCAAGGGAGTCTGCGAAGCGTTGGGAGTGCAAAGCGCGGTGACGAGCCCGACGTTTGTCCTCCTGAATCGCTATCAGGGACGGGACTCCCGTGGAGAAGAGTTACTCCTGTATCACCTTGACCTCTACCGCATCAAATCGGTGGAGGAGATTTACGATATCGGGTACGAGGAATTCTTCTACGGAAACGGGATCTGCCTCGTCGAATGGGCGGAACTTCTGGGAGCGCTCATGCCCCCGGCCCGGTTCGATATCCGGATTTCTGCAGGTGAGGAGGAACGTAGGCGCCACATTGAAATTGAGCAGGTCGGTTCCCAACTTCCGCACCTTCGTACGGCAAAGGTGCGTTCCTCATGATCGTACTGGGCATTGAGACATCGACTGCCGTGTGCAGTGTGGGATTGTATGGTGACGGGGGAAAAGAGGTCGAACGCTCGCTGGTCGAGTCCCACATTCATTCCGAGAAGCTGTTGACCCTTGTTCAACAGGTGCTGGTGGATGGAAAGGTGTCGCTGAATGAAATCGACGCCGTTGCGGTTTCCCAGGGGCCCGGGTCGTTTACGGGGTTACGCATTGGGCTCAGTACCGCGAAAGGACTGAGTTACTCGCTCGAACGCCCGTTGATTGCCGTGCCGACATTGCAAGCGATCGCGGAAGCTTTTCGGCTTGCGGATGCTTCGGTCCGGCAGGTGGTGGTGTTGATCGACGCGAGGCAGGGGGAGTTTTACACCGGGAGGTATGGTGTGACTGATGCCGGCGCCGTTCAACCGATGGACGATGTTCGCGTGATGAGCCTGGAGGCCGCCGTGGCGGCGATTCCACCTGAGGGGGACGTACTGGTCGCCACCGATGCGTTTGCCCAGGTTCGACCCGCTGTCCGCAAGGGGGTCACTCTGCAGGATGTTCATCCTGCTTGCCGGGGGGGAATGGTAGCCAGAATCGGGTACCGGAAAATGGCAAGGAATGAGGTTGCCGATGTCGCCATGCTTGAGCCGCTCTACCTGAAGGATTTTGTTGTCAAGACCGCAGAACACATGAACAAGAACACCTTGGTTGGGGGATCATAGGAGGTTTCCATGGCTTGGTTCCGACGATCCAAAGAGAATATTTCCGC
>JACPUH010000012.1 GCA_016192345.1 Ignavibacteriales bacterium
GAATGTCCGGGTAAATCAACTGCCAATTCGGGGCGGCTTCCTCAAGCTGACCCCTTAGCACGACCTGCTTTCCCCATTTCCCTGAAATGTTCGTCACGCTCAATTGAGTGCCCGTCTTCGGAGGATCAACAAGAGTGAGCGTGCTAGATAGTTGATTGTTTGTCTCATTGCTCTCGGATGATTCTGAATTTGCATCCGCAAAGGCCTTAACAGTAATAGAATTCGTGGTTGGTGCTGTTAAGCTGCCGGTTGAAAGTGTGATCAAGCCTCCCGCAGCAAGATTATTGAAATTACCCTCTCCTACCTTGGCGTCGTTGACGTAGAAATAACATTCAAGATTTGCAAATGACGGCGCACTCGCAGTTGCATTCCCCTGATTCTTCACTGTTGCCTTTATCAAATAGCTCTGACCTTTCACCGGCTGTGCGGGCTCGGTCCATACCGCCTGCACAACCAAATCCGGCTTTGGAGGAGAATTCCAAGTGAAGGTCTCTGAACGTGTATTGTTGTTTTCATCGCTCTCGCTGATCTGACTTTTGTAGTCGGCTATTACTTTTATGGTGTGCGTTCCGGAAACCTCGGCGGTATAGGATATTGTTTCATTGTTGCTGTTGCCTGCATTCAGACCAAACGATAGCAGATCCTCTCCGATAAAACCATTATCGACGTAGTAGCCGAGGTAGAATGAGCCGGCATTTGCACTACCCTGATTCTTGACCGTAGCCGTTATTGTAACCGACTCGCCGGCAATGGGTGAAGCCGATGAGATATCAATATCCTGAATGATCAAATCCGGTTTTGGAGGATCAACAAGAGTGATCGTGCCAGATAGTTGATTGTTCGTCTCATTGCTCTCGGATGATTCTGAATTTGCATCCGCAAAGGCCTTAACAGTAATAGAATTCGTGGTTGGTGCAGTTAGGCTGCCGGTTGAAAGTGTGATCGAGCTTCCCGCAGCAAGATTATTGAAATTACCCTCTCCCACTTTCGCGTCGTTGACGTAGAAATAACATTCAAGATTTGCAAACGACGGTGCACTCGCAGTTGCATTCCCCTGATTCTTCACTGTCGCCTTTATCAAATAGCTCTGGCCTTTCACCGGCTGTGCCGGCTCGGTCCATACCGTCTGCACAACTAAATCCGGCTTTGGAGGATCAACAAGAGTGATCGTGCTAGATAGTTGATTGTTTGTCTCATTGCTCTCGGATGATTCTGAATTTGCATCCGCAAAGGCCTTAACAGTAATCGAACTCGCGGTTGGTGCTGTTAAGCTGCCGGTTGAAAGTGTGATTGAACTTCCCGCGGCAAGATTATTGAAATTACCCTCTCCCACTTGGACGTTGTTGACGTAGAAATAACATTCAAGATTTGCAAACAACGGCGCACTCGCGGTTGCATTCCCCTGATTCTTCACTGTCGCCTTTATTAAATAGCTCTGGCCCTTCACCGGCTGTGCGGGCTCGGTCCATACTGTCTGCACAATCAAATCCGGCTTAGACTGTGCGGGAAGGATTTGGATAATGAAAATTGTGAGGACTATGCCGAAAAACCGTATTCCAGATTTCATATCGAGACCTCCATTCTCAACGCACAAGCGGTTGCTGATCGGACGCGTTCGCCGCCTTTTTTTCATGTAACCTCACGACAGGAATCAGTTGAAAGCAACTTTGCACCATTACAGGCCGCCATCATAACAGCCCTTCAGGTTTAGAGTAAGTGCTAGATTTATTGATGGGATTATTACTGCAAATCGCTAGAAATAAAAAAACTTGCCGAAGAAGATGAGGATCATTCTCCCTCGACCCGTATAGTATAGTGGCATAAGGAGTTTCTGGCCGACTCCGAGCAAGCCTCCTCGGGAAGGCCGATATGCAACCTGCAAACGAAGAACGCTCCATTCAAATTGGCAGAAGTTTGGCTATCAATCGACGAGTCTGGCTTCATGAAGACACCACCAGCACTCTTCAGTGCGGGTCGGAAGGTAAAGCTCATAAATCACCCTTTCCCAAGCATTCACAAGAAATCTTAACTGCATGTCGTTTCAGATTGAGCGACTTGCTGAAGGTTATTGCATTTTCTTAGCGAAATTTGTGGATTTTCGTAGAAATTGGGCTTTTCCGCTGGAATCGGGCACTCCAGAACAGTTTCAATAATACGGTTTCTCTTTTGGATTGGGAAGATTGGATCTTTGCTCCCGGACTACGGATACCGATGTTGCATTCCACTCCCTCCCGTCCCAATAACGAATTCCTTTCATCATCTCGGAGAGATAGGATTCATCCAGTCGTTCGCGGATGCGGCCTTCGCTCCGAAGCTTCGCAAAACCGTTCCGTGCGGCATCGCTTGCTTTCACATCAACGACCTCAAAGTCACGCGTGAGAGTATATTGGAACGGAAGCGAGAGTCTACCATTCACCCCATTGTTGCGCCAAAGGCTCAGGTACTGACTATCGACATGGCTGATCTCGGAGATCCGCGGCTTCGATCGCACGATGGAATCGAGCGAGATCGTTGGGAACGCGATGTAATGCAATTCCGCCTCTGATAAGGCGAACCCGAAACCGGGCGTCACCGTCGCTGCGGTGGTCCCCAGGATTTTCCACGGATCCAACGCCGCTAACACGGGCCTCCACTGTTGAACGTCATCCTCCGAAAAGATCGCACGATTTTCCCAATCGACATCCTTCACTCCAGCCAGGACCAGGTGTTGGCTTCCTGAATTTGTATCCGTCAACATTACAGCTGAGAAGAAATGACCGAAGTGCCAATACGATCCGATTTCTCTTCCATCGTTGTCGATCCGCACAAGAACAAAGGGGGAATGAACATGGGCCATTAGGACGATGAGCTCTCTTGTCCCAGTTTCCGGGTTTAGAACAGGCAGAATCTCGCTCACGTTAAAATCGGCTTCAAACGCCCGGCCACGCCATGAAAACGCACGGGAGTAGTTTCGCTCCCACAAGAGAGCCCCCCGAGAAGAGTAGGCCCTGAGAAGTCCCGCATTTTTTACACGGGGTCCCCCGATACCCATCGACGAAACTGCGACAACAGCCTCGTTCTCTCCGTCCCCGTCAAGGTCCACGATCTTGACCAGTTTCTCCACTGCGGAGAAAGGACGTCCCTCCCCCTTCCAGGGAACTTCCCACAGCACCTTGCCCTCCACGTCGACGAACGATACGGCCTCTCGCTCCGGTGAATAGGTAAACCGTTGCGGGTTGCCTTTCCGGGGAATGAGCAAGATGAGCAACATGAACGATAACGCTCCAATGACTGCGAAGCCTCCCGTCGCCATGACGATCGGCCGTCGGCGGACGAGGGAACGGAGCCTGCGAAGCAAAGTACCCCCACCCCACGTCCCCAACAGCCGTGGCGTGGGCTCAAAGAACTCTGGGGAACCGTTCCATTTCACCGGTTTCGGCAGGGGGACCTTCAACGCGATCGGAGCACGATGCATCTCCTCCTGCACGCCGGCATAGAACGATGTGATTTCTGATGCAAGCAAACGACATCCGTGACACGCCTTTAGGTGTGCTTCGATCATAGGACGTTCGTCGGCCGTTTCAGGCGACCCTAGGATGTACAGTTCCAGAACTATTTCCTCGATGTGTTCCATCTACCTATATCGTCGTTGCAGATTTGTTCTCCTGATGAATCATCCCTTCCGAATTAATTCCAACGCTCGTTCATACACCAGCCGGTGCAAATATTCGAGGATATTTTTGTGTTTCTTCACATACTCGTGACGGGACAGATCCGGGATCTCAATCTTGAGGTCGTCAAAGAGCGACTTCCCCTCTCCGTCCGTATCGACCAGTTCTGCCCCGATTCTCCGTTCGATGCCAAGAAAATACAAGGAGAATAACGAAGCGGAGAGTTTTTTCTTACCAACATACTCCGGGCGTGTCTGTTTCATGATCTGGCTCCCGGCCACATGAACAAGCTGTCGGATATCCTCCATGTGCAGTCGGCTTTCCATATCTGAATGGTGGGCCTCAATCCAACGATCCTCCTGGAACAAGGAACGAATGACAAAGGCAAGATCGACGAGCGGAACCATTCGGGCATGGTCCTCCTGGTCACGCAACAGGAGGGAGAGCCTCGACAAGATTTGAGGAATGCGATCTGTTCGTCGCATATTCCGACGCAACCATTCTCCGAGTTGCCGGGCATCGGCCAGGGGTCGGTCCTTCAGAATATCACAGTGGCTCGGGGCAATATAGGGCTGACCAAACCGTGTCAGTTCGACAAAGTGACCGATGGAGTGAATGCACAACTTGAGGCTTCTGATGATTTTCCCCAAAGAAGGGTCGACGGTGTTGTATGCGCGGAAGAGATTTTCATGAACCTTGGAAAAAACAAGGCGCCGGAAATGGGCCGTGAGCATCTGGTCGGTACATTTGTTGAAGGAGATCCCATCGAAGTACGCAACGATTTGAACGATCACGCCTTTCTCATTCCGTTGAAACAGGTCTCCGATAGAGTCGTAGGCAAGGTCCTGTAACGATAACCCGAAGAATCCAGGGTTGAGTCTGCCGGCCAAAATTTTTGACCTCAGCAGGCTCATGGCAAACGCATGGGCCACGCGGACGAGTTCTTCAAGATCTTTTTGCGTGTAGGAATTATTGAGGAGTGCGAGAAGGTGGGGTCGGAGGGACTCCAGGCGTGAGCTTGACAGGGGCATGGCACTCGTATGGTAAGATGATCCGCAGATTCAAAAGTCGGCCCCCCTCACGAACGTACGTCGCCTCTCAGCCCTTTGGCAGTTCGCCGGGATTAGTGAATGCGACAACGACTGTTATGGAGAGCATGGACGTGATCGGGTGGCCCAAGAGAATGCCCCCGGGCCGTATATTCTCCGACCTCAAAGTCAATGACGAAAAGAGGTCTGCCTCTTCGTGAGCTACGAGGAGCTTTTCGCCGGGCGCGACTCCGTAGAACGCTGAGAGCTCTTTGTACATCTCATGGCAACCGGCACACCCGGAGCGGTGGCGCTCAAACAGCCCCTGCACCTTTCCTTGCTCACGTTGCGGCCGCGCAAAAAGCACCATCTCGCGTTCGCTTTTCAAAATCGTGTCAGGAGTAATCATAGAAGAACTCAACCATTTCCATGAGAGCACCAAGCTGTTCTCTCGAGACGGGCAGTCCATTACCATCTCCTGAGCAAACAGTCCTTAGGGCGTTCAGATCATGTGCATCCTGCGAGGATTTTTTTCAGGGATTTGGGACCACGGTGCGTGAAGCGCAAATCCTGAAAAAGAGATGCGCGAAGGTAGGCAGCGGCAGAGGTAACGTCAATAGGGAAAAGTGTAATAGATGGAAATTTGCGAAATGCGTTTTTGCTGGGGTTTTCTTCAAATTCCGTGAAAACACATTCATGGAAATTTGCTGGACGAGTCGAAGACAATTCTCAAGATGAAGTCGCACAAGTTATGCGGTATATCTTGGAGAAGGGTTGATGCTACCTTACAGCGTTGAGAAAGAATTTGTTCGAAAGAGTTAGATGGGACTCACGCACCTTCGTGAGGCGACTCCTCGAAAGCGTCCAGCAAACAGAAACCCTCGGCATGCTCTCTCCTACCCTCCTCACTCCATCGCACGCGACATCGTGAATTGGTTTCGTACACAGAGATACACCTGAGAACCGATCCGGCGGGGACCCGTTGAACTCCCCTTTCTTGCACTTCGTCCCCTTTCTTTTTACTATGACATCGGCAATTCGGCCGGTGTGCATCATCCTTTATCACCTTGGATTCAGGGGACTCTATGAAAACCGTGATCCTTTCCCTCCTCATCTTCGTAAACGTCTCTTTCGCTCAAACCATTCAAAGTCCTCATGGGAAGCTTTCCCTGACGTTCGCGCTTACAACCGGTGGTGTTCCTACCTATGCCCTCCAGTTTGGAAACAACCCGGTTGTCAAGACAAGCAGGTTGGGAATTCAACTAAAAGGCGAGCCCTCGTTTGACAAAGGATTTGTCATCGCCTCCGTTGACACATTGACACACGACGAAACATGGGAGCCGGTGTGGGGCGAGGTGAAACGCATCCGATCCCACTGCCGGGAGCTTGCCGTGACACTCCGGCAACCATCGATCCATGATCGAACCTTGATCGTGCGGTTCAGGCTGTTCGACGATGGATTGGGGTTCCGCTACGAATTTTCCAGGCAGGAGCCGTTAAAATACTTTGTCGTTTCGGAAGAGCAGACGGAGTTTGCCCTCACCGGTGATCATACAGCATTCTGGATTCCAGGGGATTATGATACCAACGAGTATCAATATACCACATCCCCTCTCAGCAAGATCGATGCGACCACCGGAAAAGCCGCGGATGAAATCTATGCAAAAACCGCCATCGGCCGCAATGCTGTCCAAACGCCCCTGATGATGAAAACGGGGGATGGTCTGTACATTAATATTCATGAGGCGGCGCTCGTCGACTATCCGGCCATGAACCTGATTGTCGACCAGGCGACATTCAAGCTCTCCTCTCACCTTGTCCCTGACGCCCTGGGGAACAAGGCGTATATGCAGACCCCCGCAAAAACTCCATGGCGCACCATCATCGTGAGCGATAAGGCGACTGATATCCTCGCCTCCAAATTGATCCTTAATCTGAACGAACCGGCAACGATCAGCGACGTCAGCTGGATCAAGCCGCAAAAGTACGTTGGTGTCTGGTGGGAGTTGCACGTCGGGGTGTCTTCATGGAATTATGCCGACGTCGACAACGTGAAACTCACGGAAACGGACTGGAAGAGCCTGACCCCGAACGGACACCACGGGGCGACCACCGCGCGGGTGAAGCGGTATATCGACTTCGCCGCCACCCATGGCTTTACCAGCGTTCTGGTAGAGGGTTGGAACATCGGGTGGGAGGATTGGTTCGGCAAGTGGAAGGAGGAGGTGTTTGACTTCATCACACCGTATCCTGACTTCGACGTGAACGAACTGCAACGCTACGCCGCCAGCAAAGGTGTCAAGGTCATGATGCACCACGAGACCTCAAGCTCCGTGACCAACTACGAGCGCCGGATGGACGAGGCGTACCGCTTCATGAAAACCCACGGGTATGATGCAGTCAAGACCGGATATGTGGGGAAGATCATCCCACGGGGAGAACACCATGACGGACAGTGGATGGTCAACCACTACGTGCGGGTAGCGGAGAAAACGGCTCAGAACAGGATCATGGTGAACATGCATGAGCCGGTCCGACCGACGGGATTACACCGCACCTATCCGAACTGGCTTGCGTGTGAGGCGGCACGCGGGAACGAGTTCAACGCATGGAGTCACGGGAATCCACCGGAGCATGAGACGATCCTTCCCTTCACCCGGTTGATGGGGGGACCGATGGACTACACACCGGGGATTTTTCAAATCAAGATGAACCACTACCGGCCGGAGAGAGGGGAGCAGGTTCACACAACATTAGCCAAGCAACTTGCTCTCTATGTAACGCTGTACAGTCCTCTTCAAATGGCGGCCGATCTTCCGGAAAACTACGAACGCTTCCCTGATGCGTTCCAGTTCATCAAGGACGTCGATGTTGATTGGGACGAGACGATTATCCTCGCCGCTGAACCGGGAGACTACCTCACCGTCGCACGGAAGGCAAAGAACCGCGACGCATGGTTCCTCGGCGCCATCACGGACGAGCATGCCCGTTCTTCAAAAGTCTCTCTCGATTTTCTGCCGGGCCAATCGTGGTATGTTGCTTCAATCTACGCCGACGCGCCGGAGGCCCACTGGGAGAAGAATCCGATGGCCTATCACATCGAGCATGTGTTGGTCAATAGCAGGACCACGCTCGACCTGAGGCTGGCCCCGGGCGGGGGCGCAGCCGTAAGCCTCAAGCCCGCAACTGCAGATGATATGAGGAGGAGGAAGGAATAGAGAGACGGGAAGTAGCTTTCCTCCTTCTGAGAGTTGGTTGCCCTTTATGAGCCAGAACATGATACAAATACTATCTTCCTTTATGAAAGCACTGCGCTATGGCCTCATCGTCTCCATTGTGATGCGCTCGACTCCGTGTCCCGCTCAGGAGACACGAGTGAATCTTAAAATATTTGCACCCGCCACAACCCCGAAAGAAGCTCAACTGTACGTAACGGGAAATCATCCGGACATCGGCAACTGGAATCCGCAAGGAATGTCGCTTGTTCACGAGAACGATTCAATCTGGACTGCAACAATCGTGTTGCCAAAGAGTTTTGGACTTGAATTCAAGATCACGCGCGGTTCCTGGAATCAGCAGGTGATGTACAAGGAGGGTGAAATTCCGCACAACACCGTTGTTGTGGCAGAGCGAGACACGACGGTGGAACTCAAGCCGCTGACGTGGAGCGACTTGGAGTCCAGTCGGGCTGGCGGAATCGTTGGGAACGTACACTACCATCGCGGATTGAGAGGAGAAGGACTAAGGCATGCGCGTGACGTGATCGTGTGGATGCCGCCATCGTACGGGAAAGAAACGTCGAAGCGCTATCCTGTGCTCTATATGCACGATGGGCAGAACATCTTTGATCCGAGCACATCGTTCATCGGCTATGACTGGCACATGGATGAAGTGGCGGATAGTTTGATCCGCTTCGGCAAGATAGAGGAAATCATGATCGTCGGGATCTACAACTCGCCGGATCGGAGTCCCGAGTATTCTGATACCGAGCTTGGAAGAACATACGCAAGGTTCGTAGTACATCACGTGAAACCACTGATTGACTCGATCTATCGAACGAAACCCGATCGTTTGAACACTGCCGTCATGGGTTCATCCATGGGCGGGCACATCTCGTTTCTCCTCGCCTGGTGGTATCCCGACATCTTCTATCAAGCAGCATGTCTTTCCCCTGCATTCGTTACGCCTGTTCTTGACGAACATGGGAATCCTGTGGAATATGACGACAGGACGTTCCAACAAGTACGATCTTATACCGGAAAGAAAAAAGACATACGACTCTACATGGATTGCGGCGGGGTGGGCATGGACCTAAGACTGAAGCCCGGTATGGATATGATGGCAGATTTGTTGGCGGCGCAAGAATACGAAAAACAAAAGGAATTGCAGGTGTTCTTTGACAAACAAGCCGATCACAATGAGTACGCGTGGGCAGCGCGCGCGTGGAGGCCGCTGATATTTATGTTTGGTAAAGAGCAAGGATCCGTAAAGCGTCACAACCACAAAGGAAGGAAATGAAGAAGACTGTTCCCATGCTGATTGCTCTTGAGCATGTGTTGCAACAAAATAAAGTTGTTGGCGGAGCGTTGAATGCTTGCTTCCTGAAGTTGTTCCGAAGGGGGGCGCGACTTCAGAGCGCTTGTTCGGTGGTACGATCGAAAAAGTGGGCTTTCGTCATATCAAAGACCAGGTCGACCACCATCCCAACACGGACCTTCGCTGACGCATCCACGCGTGCAACATGCTGCGCCCCTTTCTCCCGGGTCGTGAAGTAAAGATAGAGTTCATTGCCCATCGGCTCGACAACTTCCACCGTTGCGCGGACTTTCGCTTTGCCGCGGGAAGTTCCGATGGATATATCTTCCGGCCTGATCCCCAGGATCACATCCTTCGCCCTGTGAGGCACCAGTCGCCTGGCGTGTTTCGCCGGAACGCCGAGGACGATGCCCCCGCCGTCACGAAACTCCAATCCGCCCGACTTGTGAAAGGTCCCTTCCAGGAAATTCATCGCGGGGCTTCCGATAAACCCCGCGACAAATTTGTTCCTTGGATGATGGTACAGTTCCAGCGGCGTGTCCACCTGGAGGACATACCCGTCCTTCATGACCACAATCCTGTCCCCCATGGTCATCGCCTCCGTCTGGTCATGGGTCACGTAGATCATGGTCGTCGTAAGACGCTGGTGGAGCTTGGAGATTTCGGTGCGCATCAGCACCCGTAACTGCGTATCGAGGTTGCTCAGCGGCTCGTCGAACAGGAACACGTTCGGCTTGCGAACGATGGCCCTGCCCAGGGCAACACGCTGCCGTTGGCCGCCGGAGAGCGCCTTCGGTTTACGGTCCAGCAGGCTTTCAATTCCCAGCATTTCCGCGGTCGTTTTCACCATCCGGTCAATCTCGGGTTTCGGCAGCTTCCTCAACCGGAGACCGAACGCCATGTTCTCATACACCGTGAGGTGGGGATAGAGCGCATAGTTCTGGAAGACCATGGCGATATCGCGATCCTTGGGCGGAACGTCGTTGACCACGCGTCCGTCGATCATGATCGAGCCGCTGGAAGCCTCCTCAAGCCCGGCGATCATCCTCAGCGTCGTGGATTTCCCGCAACCGGATGGTCCCACCAGCACGATCAGTTCGTGATCCATAATGTCCAGGGTCATGTCATGGACGCCAATATGGCCCCCCTCATATACTTTTTCGACATGTTCCAAGCGAACAGTTGCCATGGTACTCCGCCGGTTATTGTTTGAGAGTTTTGAAGGTGTGACGAATGCCGACCCGCCATTCTTTCGCTAGGGTCACCTGCCAGAATGGGATGACGACGGAACTCTGGAAAATACGCTCAAACCCCGCTTCGGAGAGGGACACGACCTCCAGGGGAAAGCGCCACAGTGTGGCCGCGCGCGTTGTTTCGATGCGGATATCGACCCCCAGCCACTCATCCCGCAGTCCGAGAGCCGAACTATCGCAGAGTTGTCCCATGCTGGAAAGCGTGGCATCGTCCATCGATCCCGTATCGAGGTAATAGTACCGGTTCGGAGCCTTTCCATCCTGCAATCCGACATTGAATTCCACACCGAACATGATCGGAACCGGTTCCTGTTCCTCGTTACGCAGCATATAGTCGATCGCCAGCATGCCCCCCTTGAAATCGACGGTGATCGTTTTCCGAAGGAAGAGACTGTGGCGTTTCCCTCCTTGGAGCAGATTTCCGTGTCGGGAGAGTTCGACGATTCCCTTTGTACCGTTCTTCGATGTTTTCACTGTGTACGGTTGATGAACAAAATCCCCCACTTCCTCGTAGGAACCCCGTGTGACCTGTTCGAGGGTCGTCCCGGGGGCGAAAAAGTGATCGATGAGGGAAGCGCGCGGATAGCGATCATAGACCAGGTAGCGCTCCAGGCCGGACTCTTTTGCTTTGATGGTCTCGTGGATACTGGCCACCGCATCTTGCGGTGCTTGCGGCACCGCGTGCTTCAGCTTCGCGTGGTACCCCTCCTCCCGGCGCGAAACAATATCCAGCACATTCAGGTTGGCCGGTTTGAAATCCAACTCCACCAGGGATCCCCCCTCCTCCGGTTTGAAGTAACAGTTCATGGTCGGAGTTTCCACAACAACCTCATCGTGTCCATCACAGTCGTAATCAACGGTCCGCATCCTGGTCCCATGGAGTCTCTCCAGGGTATCGAGTTCCTTTTCCGCGGCGATCAGATTGCTGTAGATCGGATAACGGAGAACCGGCAGGTACACCCCGCCGAAAATACCATGCCAGTACGGATCGTTGCATTGGCTGGCAAAAATATGGCCGCGGATGCGTGCAAACGCGGCCCGGTTGAGTCCATTGCTCCGGGTTGCCTCGAGTCTTTGGGCCCGTTGCGAGACGTGGAGCATTTTCTTATGCATCTTGTTCGATTCAGGATACTTGGCCAGGAAATTCCTCCAGAAACCTCCTTTAAAGAACGATTCGTATTTATCCCGCACCCCCTGTTCCTGAAGGGCGCGCTCAAACTCCTCGTAGAGTGAAAAGTGATGAGACGGCAACGCCCAGTGGAGCATCTCCGCGTAGGAAGCATTGGGGAGGTAGGTGAGCCCGAGCGGAGGAATGGTCTTCAGAACATCCTTGAAACGAACAAGGTGGATCCAGTCGGCATTGTCACTGAGGGCCTGAAAGAAGTCCTCCAACCAACCGCGTGTATAGACATGGTCGAAGGTGTTCGGCCAGACGCCGAATTTTTCACCATCGTCCGCGAAAACGGCAAGCTGGTTTCCTTCTTCCGTTGCAATTTCCCTAAGGTAGTCGATCGTCCGGTGCACGGGCTGGAACGGAATCGTATAGCGTAATCGCTTGCTGATGGGGAACATCGCGATTTTGTTTCCCTGCTCTTCGGTCACATAATATCCCAACAGTTCTTCCTCCGAGAACCCGGCATACTTGAAGTGCGTATCGTCCACAACGGTATACTGTAATCCGGCCTCCGCAATGCACTTTGCCAGGTGTTGTTCCCACACGCGTTCGGCCAGCCACATCCCGGTCGGAGCCTCGCCAAACTGCTTCTTGATGGTCTTCGAAAGCAGGTTGAGTTGTCCCGCTTTATCATCGTCGGGAATGATTGAGAGAATTGCCTCGTAGTAGGCCCCCCCCATGATCTCCACCTGGCCGGAAGCAACCAGGCGCTTCAATTGGCGGATGAACCCGGGCCGATGCTGAAGGAGCCACTCCAGCAGGATCCCCGAGTAGTGCTGGGTAAGCTTGACACGGGGATACTTCTCCAGAAGATCGAGAAAGGGTTGGTAGGCATGCTGGTGGGCATGCTCGAACACAAAATCGAAATTTCCAATCGGCTGGTGATTGTGGATTCCAAGGACGAGATTGATTTTTTTCATGACGTTGCAGTGCTGGTCGGAATCATGGTTGCTCCACCGCGCTCCTCATTCCCCGGAGCTCACGAACACTCTGTACGCAAACGGGTCGAGGACAAGGGAGAGTCGTCCATCGACCGCCTCCATCCTGGTCTTCGTGAAATACTCTTGAGCCCGGTACGGGGCCGGCCCCGGAAGAGTGACGACAGCATTCCGACGATCACCAGACAGGTTGACGACCACGAATACCCGCTCCTTTCCTGATTGTCGTACGAAGGAGAGGATTTTTTCCCCCTCCGAATTCTCCAGCGGTTGGTAGCCGCCACTCCTCAGGGAGAGAGTGTTCCTCCGCAACCGGGAGAGCGCAGTATAGAGCTCGCGGAACTCTCCGCCATGCTTCCATTCGATCTCCACTTTCTCGAAGAGATCCAGCCGTCGCTCGTTCCCCGCCTCCTCTCCGTTATAGATGAGAGGTACCCCCGGAAACGCGAATGCCAACACCGCACTCGCCTTTGCCCCCTCACGGTTGAACTTCTTCACAATCGGAGCGTCCCACGCGTTCTTGTCGTGATTCGTATTGAAGCGGAGCCGCAGCGACCCCTTGGGGAACCGATAGGATTCATTCTTCAGGAGTTCATGAAACAAACTCGGCGACCCCGACCCTCCGATCACCTTCGCAAGGATGTCGTAGAAATTCCAAGCATACGTAAGGTCGAATGCCTCAACATGGTGTTCCGCGAACGTCCCTTCCGAAAGCATCATGACCGGTTTCAGAGCATCCAGTTCCCTGCGTGCACGGTTCCAGAATTCGGTCGGAACAAGCTCGGCAACATCGCACCGGTAGCCGTCGATACCCACGTCGCTCACCCAGTACTTCATCATGGCAACCATGTACTCCCGCAACCCGGGGTTGTCATACTGAAGGTCGGCAACATCGGTCCAATCGTCGTTGGGGGGCACGATAGCCCCGGTCGAGTCTTTCGTGAACCACTCCGGGTGCTCGCGGATGAGCTTGCTGTCCCACGACGTATGGTTTGCCACAAGATCGATGATGATCTTCAACCCGTGATCATGGACGCTCTTGACGAGCGAGCGGAAATCCTGCAACGTCCCGAATTCCGGATTGATACCGTAGTAATCCTGCACGGCATAAGGGCTTCCGAGCGTCCCCTTGCGATTCACCTTGCCGACCGGATGAATGGGCATCAGCCAGAGGACGGTCGCGCCGAGTTGTTTCAATTCAGGGACCCTCTTCTCCAGCGCTTTGAAGTTTCCCTCTTTTGAAAACGAGCGAAGGTACACCTCGTAGATCACGGCATCCTTAACCCATTCTTCGCTGTGTCGGGCGGGCATTTTGGAAAACGGCGATTCGAGCATCCGATGAACGCTGTCCAACGCAATGACGCTCACCGGTTTATAGATCCCTCCGGGTCCGGCGAGATCCACGACGCGGATGGTCAGTTCGTTCGTTCCCTGCCGGAGCACATTGGTGATTTCAAGAAAGAACGCTTCGCTGTACCCCGCGTGAGAACCGACATTCTTCCCGTTGACCCATACCTCCGCATCATCATCCACCCCCCCGAAGAACAATGCCCTGGGCTGAAGCGGGGCGTTATAGTCGAACTTCGTGGTGAACCATCCAACCCCGTCGTACGAGGGGAGGTTGTACCGCTCCCAATAGTCGGGAACGGAGACTTCCTTCCATCCCGATCGGTTGAAGTGTTCCGCATACCAGGATTCCGACAGACCTTTGTCCAGGGAGTCAACCTGAAAAAACCAGGGTCCGTTCAAATCGATGCGCGTTGGTGTGTTCATAGTACATCCCATGCAGGTAAGGAGTGAGAGGAAGGCAAGCGGGAGGCGGTTCATGGTGTTTTATCCTTTCACGCTGCCGAGCGTCAGGCCGGAGACGAGCCAGCGGCTTAACGCGAGAAACAGGACAACGACCGGGATCATGACAAGGATCGAAGCGGAACCATACAACCCCCACTCGGTGCTCATGCTTGATTCAAAGGACTTCAGCCCCAGGGGAAGAGTCCACAATGATGAGTCCTGCAGGATCTGGGCGGCAACCAGGTACTCCGACCAGGCGGTCATGAACGAAAAGAGGGCCGTGATCACGAGAGCCGGTGCGGCCAGCGGCAGAATGACGCGCCGGAAGGCCTGGAACTGGGTGCAGCCGTCGATGCGGGCAGCCTCCTCCAGGCTGACCGGAATGGTGTCATAGTACCCTTTCATGGTCCAGATGCAGAACGGAAGAGCGGTCGCCGAGTAGACGATGACGATCCCGAGAAACGTGTTGATGAGACCGAGGTTGATCAGCATGATATACATCGGAAGAAGGAGCATCGTTGCCGGGAACATCTGCGTGGTGAGTAGACTCAACAGCCCGGCCTTCCGGCCAAGGAACCGGAATCGGGAGAAGCCATATCCCGCCGTCGACGCGAAAACGACGCCGGTGAACGTCACGGTGAGCGATACGAGGGTGCTGTTCCACAGCCAGCGAAGAAAGTCCCGCTCGGTGAAGAGCTTGATGTAGTTATCGAAGGTTGCGTTCTCGGGGATCAACGCCATCGAAGTGGAGAGGAGCTGATCGCCGGGCCGGAGGGAGATGTTCACCACCTGCCAGATGGGAAAAAGACAAATGACCACGAAGAGAAGCAAGACCCCGTGAGAGAGGGCTTTTTGAATCAATGCTGTGCGTTTTCGCTGGATTGCCATGACTAATCTCCGAATGCCTTTCCCAAAAAGTAATTTGGTTTTTTCACCGCGAAGGACGCAGAGTGCGCCGAGAACTCAGTTGTCAAATTAGCAATTCTTGCTCTGCGATCTCCGCGCCTCTGCGGTGAGAATACAAGGTTTTTGATTTGGATCGGCACTAATACGCGGGTTCCGTTGCTTTTGTCTGTCTCATCAGGAACAGACTGACGAGGAGCAGGATCACAAAGATCACGATCGAAAGAGCAGCAGCGTAGCTGAAACTGTAGAAGTTGAAAGCCGCTTTGTAGACGAACGAGACCAGGATATGCGTATTGTCCGACGGCTCCCCCCCGTTACTCACAAGCCAGACGATGTTGAGGTTGTTGAATGTCCAGATCGTGCCGAGGGTGACAGCCGGGATCATCACAGGCCGGATGAGCGGAAGCGTGATAGTCTTCAATTTGTGCCACCAGGAGGCCCCATCCATGTCAGCCGCCTCGTAGAGTTCATGGGGGATGCTCTGCAAGGCACCGAGCGCCACAATCATCATGAAGGGAAACCCGAGCCACACATTCGTCAGGATACAGGCAAGGAATGCCTCGGTGGGACTTCGAAGCCACTCCACCGCCGGAAGCCCGAGGTATTTCGTGATGACCAAGTTGATGGAACCGTATTCATAGTTGAACATTCCTCTCCAGGTCAGCGCAACAATATATTGCGGGATCGCCCAGGGGAGGATCAGAAGCGTCCTGTAGATCGACTTCCCCCGGATGGCCTGATTGAGAATGAGAGCGAGGAACACCCCCAGGGCGACATGGAACGTCACATTCACGACGGTCCAGATGATCGTCTTGAGGAAGACGTCATAGAAATCAGGCTGCGACGGTTCGGTAAATATCCTGACGAACTGGCGCAGGCCTATGAAATCCCAATCACGGATCCTGTGCAGGTTCATGTTGCCGAACGCCAGCAGGAAATTATACAGGAACGGGTAGAACACCACCGCTGCGAGCAGGAGAAACGCCGGCACGACGAGAAAGGCGATGAAGATGTTTTGCTTCTTCATGAACACGCTGCGACCTCTGTCTCTTACGGTATCATTGATGGCAAACCGAGTCTTCAACAGTTATCATCAGACTCGTGGAAGTGTCCCTCAATCGACTTGGGTTTTAACTGCAAAGGTCTCAGAGGATACGCAAAGCAATGTTTCCAAAATATTTCTCTGTGTCCTCTGTGTCTTTGCGGTAATTTCCTTCCCCGCGTAGGCCCTACCAGCACAGATAGTTTACTCGTTCATCTCACGGATTTTCCTCACGGCAAGTGCCTGCATCTCTTTGGCAGCCTGCTCCGGCGTTTTCGCGCGGCCCATCACGGCCTGGTACCCTGGACGCATCGCGTCCCACACCGCCCGCAACTCGGACACCACGGGCATCAGCCTCCCACGTTTAATCTGAAGCAATGAATTTTGCAGGTTTTCGTTGGCAAGGATCTCTGGATGGCTGTACAACGCCGTCCGGGTCGGAGCAGTCCCCAACGCCCGCACCGTCTCAAGCTGGCTCTCCTCCGACAAACAGAACTTCAGGAGATCCAGCACGAGATCAAGTTTTTCCCCCGAAAGATTGATATTCACCGAGTATCCTTTCGGGGAGGTCATGGGAGCGCACCAGAGCCCCGTCTCCATGATCATCGGGAGCGGAGCGATGCCAAGATCGATTCCCCGCTGGGCATAGCCGGCCCATGACCAATCTCCATTGATGAGCATCGCAGCCTTCCCATCCTTGAACAGTGCGTCGGCAATCTCGTAGTCAGCTTCGTTGGGGACAATCTTCTCCGTATCCCGCAATCCCCGGATGAAATGCAGGGCCTTGACCATCGCATGGTTGTCCAGCGACGGGGTCACCCCATCCTCCTCGAAGACCCAACCGCCGAACCCTGTGTAGAACGGGATGAAGAAGAAGGGCTCAATGTAGTTCCACGCCAGCCCGTAGACATTCGGCCTCCCTGCCGTATACCCATAGTTATCTTGAATGCTCTTGCTGAGAGCTATGAGCTCGAGGTCGTTCACCGGAGGTTTCCGGATGTATTTCTTGTTGTACAACAGTGCAAGGTGGTTTCCGAATTTATCGGCGATCTGGTACAGGTGCCCCTTGTACCAAAGAAGCGATGAAGAATCGAATTCCGCCAGGTAGCTGGCCGGGAACAGATGCTCGAGGGGCTTGATGCTCTTCGTCGCCTCATAGATCCCCACCGGATCGGAGGGACCGTAGACGAGATCGGGTCCCTGTCCCGCGATCGTCGAAATCACATACGCGCTGCGCAATGTTTCGGTCTCCTTGAACAACTCGACGATCGTGACATCGGGATGCAGCTTCTTGTACCGGGCGATCTGCGCCTGCAGAACGGCCTGCTCATCGGGGCGCGTCTGATGCCAGATGACGATTTTCCGCTCGTCCGACCCTCCTCCCCCACATCCCAGGAGCAGGAGAAGGGAAAGGAAATGGAACTTCCAGCTTTTGAAATATCCCGTCACGTGTGGCATGAGTTTCTTCAAAGATGGTGCGGTGCTGTTGTTCACATGTCTCCAAATTTCCTGAACACAATTTGACTTGCTCCCGCCTCGTGTGTGATGCGGACGCTCCGGTTGACACGTGAAAACTCCTCACCCGGAGCCCAACTCCCTTCGGCGCCGCTGTTGGTGTACTTATACTCCAGGTCGATCCCGGGAGGGAGCCGCAGTTCGATCGTCCAGATCCCATCTTCCTTCTCATCGCCATGGGTCCCGTCATCATACATTCTGATCTTGTTCGGAGTCCAGTTCCCAAGGAGTTCGTGATTGCCCGCGATGAAGATCGCTTTGGGGACAGCGAGATCACGGGCATCGACCTGAAACAGGACCGTGACGAGGTCCGGCCGGCTTTGTGCCATAGCCCCCTGGGCCTTTTGCGGGGTCGTTGTTCCTTCCCGGATGACCGGCTCAAACGTTCGGACCGGGATGGTCCCACCCGCCCGTCCGGCGAATTCATAGATGTTGTTAAGATGGGTCCTGAAGGCCACATCGAACGGTTTATCACCGGCAGGAGCGTTCTGATCGTTTCCGTACCACCAGAACCAGTCGGATCCCTCGGCGGCGTACATCGACTCCCAGGCACGATACGTGTACCACGCTTTTGTATTTCTCTGCGGTGCTCGGGCTTTTGGATCGGGTTGCGGCAGTCCGGAATTCGCCAGGTCGGTCCGTGCCTGCAGGAGATATTCCCACGCCCGGTTCTCCTCCCCCTCCCCGATCCACGTGTCATAGTTCCCGTTGATCCACGACCCCGGCCAGAGCCGTTCGAGTTTGTCCATCCCCTCAACAGGATGTGGGGAGATCCTCCGCCCGGGATTCCCCCGGATGTATTCCGTCATTGTTGTGGTCACAAGTCGACCATCTTCCTGCAGCTTTGAGAGTTTCCGGTAGAGTGCACGGAGAAACGCCTTGCCGTCATTATCACGGCGGTAGTGTTCCCATGCGTTCTCGCCATCGAGAATGACGGTCAGCAAGCGGTCTGTTTCCCCTTCCGCCGGCGCGTAGCGAAGAATATGCTCGATGAAATCATCAGACGCCTCTTCGCCGGTGTATTGCTGATAGACAAATCCGATTTTATCCGAAAGCTCGGTGTCCCGGAACACGATGGCGACGGAGCTCTCCATTCCGTTCCCTCCCGAGAGAGCGTACGGAAAGTACTTCGGTCGCCCTTCCGGTTGGGATCGTGCGAGGATCTTCTCGTCGGTTGCCACCCACCGGATACCGTACTTTGCGAAGACGGCAACGACGTCCTGGGCCACGGACCCTTCCGCGGGCCACATCCCGGTCGGCCGCATGCCGAATTGTTTCTCGAAAAACGTGACGGCTTTGGCCACCTGCGCCTCGGCGTCCATCGGAAAATGAAACCGTGCGGGCAGGGGGACATCCGGCTGGCCGGCTTTTGCAAGATCGCTGTCGTAGATCAAAGGAAGGATCGGGTGGTAGTACGGCGTCGTGATCACCTCGACCTGTCCGTGATGGCTGACCGGGTCGTACATCAGTTTCCTGTGCATCGGAATGATCGCTGCAAGAACCTTGTAGGTTTCGGCGACGATCCGATTGCAGTCGTCTTCGCTAACGGTGTTCTTCAATCGGTAAGTTCCATCGCCCTCCCGGGAGACCAGGTCGGTCAGGTCGACCGTGTGGCCGTTGACCAGCGTGATCTTGCCTTCGAGGAAGTCGGGATCAAAATACGCAAGGTAGAACCAGAATTTAATCTCCCTGAGCTCCTGTTCGCTCAGGCCCTTTGCACCGACCGCCTGAAAACGATCCCTCAGAGCCTTGTACTCCGGAAACCGGTCAATCATGACATCGCTCAAACCGAACGCGTTCCAGACATTGGTGAGGAGATGCTGCCGGTCCTTCTCGTCAAAATCTCCGGTCTGTTTCAGAGCGAGGTCGATCCAGGGATCCGTTTTCCCTCCGAACGCGGCGAAGTAACGCCTGGCGCTGACCCGGTTTTTCTTCCCGTCCACGAACGATTTCAGCCGCCGAACGTAATATTCATCGAGCTGCTGCAGCAACGAGGAGGTGAGGTTGACGTTGAAGTGAATATCGGGATACTGTTGGAGGATCGACACCATGTCGTAGTAATCCTTCGTACCGTGGGTCCTGACCCACGGGCCCTGAAGCTGGTCGGTGGCCGGATCAAGGTAGAGAGGCTGGTGTTGATGCCAGATGATGTTGAGGTACAGAGGTTTGCCGGCCTTCGGATGTTCATCCGGCACAGGCGTAACCCCCGATGGCTGGGATTGAGCCAAAGCGATGAAAGCGAAAGCGGAGAGAAGAAAAGAACGTTCCAGGATATTCAACATATCGTTAGCGAAGTACCATGAGTTTGCGAATTGCGGTAAAAGCCCCGGCCTGCAGGCGGACGAAGTAAATGCCGCTCGGCATGGCGTGTCCATTCACATCCCTCCCGTCCCATATCGCTCCATGGCGACCGGGATTCATTTCTCCTTCCTTCAAGGAGACCACTTCTTCACCGAGAAGCGTATACACCTTGAGGCTGATCGAGGCCGTCCGAGGAATGCTGTATTCAATTGTCGTGGTCGGGTTGAAAGGATTCGGATAGTTCTGATGCAGCGCAAACGCCGAGGGAGTCCCTTCGGTTTGCCGTTCGACCGACGTGGGGATCCCGAGCTCGGCATTTCTCCTGTTGGAGAATACACGGGCCGTATATTCCGGAATCGTTATCGAGGGAAGGGGGACCGTCGGCACGGTGAGGATACTTTCGTCAAACACATCGTACCAGGTCCCGCTGGAGAGCCACGGAACATTCGCCATGGTTCTGGGAACCCCGCTCAGGTTTGCCACCACCATGACACCGGCGTTGCTCACCGTATCCTCCAACGCCCACACAAGAACGCGTTCGGTTACGTAGCGCCCAAGCTTTCGGAGAACGCCGCTTGTGAGAGCGGGATTCAGTGTTCTCTGAAGGATCAGCGATCGGTAATGGTTGAAGTGCGCCTGTCCACGCTCTGTAGACAAGAGGGACCATTGGAGCGGACGATAGACGAGCTTCTGCCCGTCCGAACTCCACCCTCGTGGTTCAGCCCACTCCATTCCCTGCCAGAGCATCGGGATTCCGAGCGACGTGAACAAGAAGGTCGCATACAGTTTATCTCTCTGCACCGCCTCCCCGATCGCGACACTCTGAAATGCGTTCATCTCGTAGATGAGCGACTGCTCGTCATGCGTCACGGTGGCGTTCACCGGCTCCGTTCTTCCGGAGTATCGGTCGGGTATCGACGGCTGGTCATTGCTCGTATAGGCTCCGAGGTTGAGGACGAGTTCCTCAAGCGTTGCAAGATCCCTGTTCCGGAAGCGGGCCTCATCGAAGAGTTCGTCCCGAAAACTGTCATGCCATCCACCCGTCAGCCCGCTATGATAGATCAGGGCGGGACTTTCCGGAAGATGCTCCGCTATTTGGTATACGCTGTCGCCGTATTCAGTGGCGATGCGATTCGCCCACCCCAGGATACCCCTTGTTGGGTCGCGCGTGTCCCATCCAATGCCTTGTGTAAAATCATAGCGAAAGCCGTCGACCTTGTAAATGTCGAGCCACATCTTGAGAGATTGGTAAACGATTTCCTGGGTTTCGTTCGTCCAATGATCCATGTCCTTGAAGAAGAAGAGCGCGTCTTCGTTGAACCGGGAGTCGTTCTGCCGTTTGAAATACGGGTTGGCATCTTCGTCGGGTTGCATCTGCCAGAGGGGGCTCGTGTCATTCAGATGATTGAAAACCACGTCGACGATGACGGCAATGCCGCGTGCGTGTGCCGCGTCGACGAGCGCCTTGAAGTCGCGGGGAGTTCCGTAGACAGGCTCAAGAGCAAAGTAGCTGTTCAGGTCGTATCCCCACGAGTGGCCTGACCGCCCCACGGCCCCGTAGTCGTTCACCGGCATCAGCTCGATCGCGTTGACCCCCAGGGAATCCAGGTGCGGCAGGAGTTGCCGGAGATCGGCAAAAGTCCCCGGCTGGGAGGAGGAGCGATTGAAGAAGCCCCCGCCAAATTCCCCCACGTTCAGCTCATAAATGACAAGCCGGTCCATGGAGGGACGTTCATAGCCGGTGGTCTGCCATGCATAATCATCGGCCGTCAGCCCCTCGGGTCCGACGGTAAAGCGGGTTCCCTGATCGCCGGTATATCGCCCCCAGGGATCGTAGAGGAGCTTCCCGTCTTCGAGTTCATAGCGGTACTCATACGTACCGGGATTGAGTTTGAGGTTCATCCACCAGTCGTCGCCGGAGGAAACGTTTTTCCGCATCACGATGGCAGGAGCGGTCGCCACCGGCTGGCCCGCCGGGGCGATGCGCAGGAGAACGTAGGCTTTATCCCGGACACGCAACCGGAACGTCGTGGAATCTCCCCACACCGGTCCCTGCAGTGTGACACCATGGCCGGTGTTGCCCGGCATCAACATCCGCGGAACAACGTACCCCCCCTTCGCGAGGACCACGGAGTCCCCCTTGTCGTTGTAAGCAACGAGACGAATGTAATTGGTCTTCGGGATGGGCGCGAGGGGGGTGTACGAAAAAATTCTTCGCGTCCGGTCGAACGAGGAAATCACCTCCGCCGTCGGTAATGTGCTCGACACTTCCGCGCCGGTGGAGAAGAGGATGGATACGATGCTGTCCGCATTCGCATGGGGAAGGCCAGCAACGATCCGGGTGATTTCGCTCCCCGACTCCTGTTGGTACTGCTCGAACCAGAACAGACGGGTGAGACGCAGAACCGAATTGTTATTGTCGTTCGGGTTCGTTTCGGGATTCAGGGGATCGGACATCCACCCGGCATCCACCCCGCCACGATTGAATTTATACTGATAGACGGAATCACCCATGCGCCTCGACTGATCACTTCCATCCTTGATTTTAAAGGTGAGGGTTTTGATCCACGCTGCATGCGATGCGTCGTAGGTCATGCGGGAGATCGCGGAGTTTGGCGTCCATCCATTGAATTCCCCCGGAAGATAGAAGGTCGTCGAGGGAGATTCGTGGCTTCTGAACGTGACGGTAATACTGTCCGCTCTGGTCTGGGCGGGGAGGGTGAGCGGTAGAAGACCCGCCGCTGCACCGAGCACCACCGACGCCAACCATGGCTTAGTCCGGTGGAATTGACGACTCCTGAATATGAGGCGGAGGATCACGGTGGCTCGCCGGTTAAAATAGTGTGTAGATAAAAGGGGCAAGCGCGGAACCTTCCGTCAGGACGATGAGGAGACTCAGGAGCATCAGCACAACAATGATCGGGCCCAGCCACCATTTCTTCCGGACTTTCATAAAGCCCCAGAGTTCTCCCACGATCCGCAACCGGGACTTGGCGTGTTTGAGAAATTTCATATCCTGAATCCTTTCCGCAATCGTTTACCAGACGCTGATGAACTCTTTATTATTTGCCACAAAGGGAAAAATCTTTTTCATGGGATCAACCATCGCCAAAGGCTGTGGCTTTTTTTTCCGTTGATTTTTCCCGCGAAACACACTAAACACACGAAATCAGATTTTCCCTTTCGCGTTTTTCGCGCCTGGCCCGGCATGTTTTGGCCGGGGTGTTTCGTGGGCAACTCTTTTCTGTTCCCTTGACCTGTTCGTAGACCGGAAAAGATTGCCGGCAATGCCGAACGTCCATAACGACTGCCAGAAGCAGCGGGTTTTCACGTTGCGCTCCATTGAGACCTCTTCTCCAACGTCAGTCGGGGTCAAAGCGTTCTTCGAACTGTTCCTGCTTCCATTCGTTGCCCATCAATTTCTTCTCGAGGATGAAGCTCCCCATAACCAGGGCATCCATATCCGTACGCATGAAACAGCGCCACGCCTCTTCCGGCGTGCAGACAATGGGTTCACCACGAACATTGAACGACGTATTGATCACCACGGGGCATCCGGTTTGCCGGTCGAATTCCTTCAGGAGATCGTAGAACAACGGGTGTTGCTTCCGATTGACGGTCTGCAACCGGGCCGAGCCATCGATATGCGTGACGGCCGGTATCTCCCTCTTCTCCGGCCGAACATCGGCGACGAACAGCATGAACGGGCTGGGTCCCTCGAACTCAAAATATTCGCTTGCCCGTTCCTCCAGGACCGCGGGAGCAAACGGCCGGAAACTCTCACGGAATTTGATCTTCAGATTCACCACCGATTGGTTCCGCGGATTACGGGCATCGGCAAGGATGCTGCGGCTTCCCAGCGCGCGCGGTCCAAACTCCATCCGTCCCTGAAACCAGCCGACCACGTGCTGTTGCGAGATGAGTTCCGCGGTCTCCTTCAGCAGTTGTTCCCGTCCGCATGTTCGGAACGGTATCCCTTTCTCACGAAGGAAGGCGCCTATGTGATCGTCCCCGAATTCGGGACCCAGGAACGCGTCCTCCATCACAAAAGTCCTGGCGTTCTTCAGAAGTGTGTTGTGCACAAAGAAGGCCGCACCGACCGAACCGCCTGCGTCCCCGGCCGCCGGTTGTACGAAGATCTCCCGGAACGAGGTTTCCTCCAGCACCTTGCTGTTGGAGACGCAATTCAGCGCGACACCCCCTGCCATGCAAAGGTTTTTCATCCCCGTCTCCCGCTCCGCCTGACGGGCCATCTGAACAACGATCGTATCCGTTGCCTTCTGGAGAGAGGCCGCAACATCCTTGTGGAATTGCCCGAGGGGGGACTCCGGATTCCGTCTCGGCTGTCCGAAGAGGGTCTCGAATTTCCTCCCCGTCATGGTCAGGGCATGGTGATAGGTAAAGTATTTCATGTTGAGCTTGAAGCTTCCATCCGGCTTGAGCGAGACGAGTTCCCGCATGATGAGGTCGTACCACCGGGGTTCGCCGTAGGGAGCCAGCCCCATCACCTTGTACTCTGCGCTGTTCACCCGGAACCCGAGATAATAGGTAAAGGCGGAGTAGAGCAACCCGAGGGAATGGGGAAAATGGATGGAGCGGGACAAATGAATATCATTGCCGCGTCCGTATCCCAGCGTCGCCGTTTCCCACTCCCCCACACCGTCGATCGTCAGGATGGCCGCTTCCTCAAACGGACTGACAAGAAAGGCGCTTGCCGCATGAGCGGTGTGATGATCGGTGAACAGGACCTCCCCCTCGTACCCCAGCTCCCGCTCGATGGTTTGCGGGATCCACATCTTCTCTTTCAGCCACACCGGCATCGCCTTAAGATAGGGGAGGTAGCCGAGGGGAAACGTGGCGAGCGATGTGAGGAGGATCCTTTCAAACTTGACGAAGGGCTTGTCATAGAACGCCACATAGTCAAGGTCGGAGACCGATATCCCCGCCTCCCGGAGACAGGAGTGAATGGCGTTCGTCGGGAAGCCGGGGTCGTGACGTTTCCGGGTAAAGCGTTCCTCCTGGGCCGCTGCGACCAGCGTTCCGTTCTGCACCAGCGCCGCCGCAGCATCGTGGTAGAAGCATGAGATCCCGAGGATGTTCATCGTCAGAACTGCCTTTTACTTTGTTCCAGGGTCGGATCGACCGGCTCCCTCGCCTTCCAGTAACTTCCCTCGCCGCCAAGGCGACGATCCAGGTGGTCCTTTCCCAGCAGGCGTAGCACGAGAGCCACCGGAGCCAGCAGGAGAACATAGACGAGCGTCAGGATGATACGCGTATTGACATAGGCAAGTGCCCTGGCGAATTGCATCCACCAACGATAGAGGGTGGAACCGAGTTTTTGAAGTCCCTGCTTCATGGTGATCCGGTCATCCGAGCGACGATGAAAAAAATACTGCGGCAACAACCCCGCTCCCTTCAGTGCACTCCTTTGCTCTTCGGGAGAAAGAGGGGTTCGTGCCGACAATTTGATTTTCAGACAAATACTTGATATTGTTCCGGCGTCATCGATCCTGCCTTCACCATCACTCTTCGAAAGCTCACCCTGCGTGCGGCGTTCACGTTCATCACAACCACCCCCTTCTTCTCCCCCCACCTCCTCCCGGCGAACCCTCTTTTCCCTTGCAACCCTCGCAATACCGATTCTCTTCTTTGTGCTCCTCGAAGGTTCTTTGCGCCTGCTTGAATACGGCACCGATCTTTCTCTCTTCGTCGAGGAAGAGATCGATGGAACATCCTACTGGATCATGAACCCCGATCTGAAGTCACGCTACTTTGCGCGCACCGGCTTCAGTCCGAACATGTCGACCGATTACTTCCGCATCCCCAAACCGGCCGGAACGTTCCGGATCATCTGCCTGGGCGGATCAACGACCATCGGATTCCCCTACGGCCAGAGCGGTTCGTTTGCGGCGTTCCTGCGGGAGCGTCTCCGGGCCGTCTTCCCCGGACGGACTATCGAGGTTATCAACCTCGGCATGACCGCCACCAACAGTTTTACGGTCAACGACCTTGTCCGAGATCTTGAAGCGATCGAGCCGGACCTCCTCATGGTCTATGACGGGCACAACGAGTTCTACGGCGCCCTGGGAGTGGCTTCGAGCGAATCGCTCGGATCGCGTGGACTGACGAAAGCCTATCTCCGCCTGATCCACCTCAAGACATTTCAACTTCTTCGCAATCTTCTTGCCGATGTGTTCCGGGGCGAAGAGCATCGTCAGCCGGCGGGGACGATGATGGAACGCCTGGCCCGGGGCTCGGCTATCCCCTTTCGGGGCGACCTCTATAACCGGGCACTCGGCTACTTTCGGGAAAATCTTGAAGAGCTCCGGGAGACAGCCCTGAAGCAAAACATCCCTTTGATCGTTTCTACTCAGGTTTCCAATCTGCGCGATCAGCAGCCATTTCTCTCCGGGGGAAATCCCGACCTCGCCCCCGGTCCACGGGAAAGTGTTGAACGATCCCTTACCGCCGCCGCAGTCCTGGAAGGATCCGGCAAACGCCGTGAGGCGGTTCGACAGTATGAAGAAGCAATCAAGGTCGACTCGATGCAGGCCCGGGCGCATTATCGCCTCGCCCGGAACCTCGATACGCTCGGGGAACGGTCAAGAGCCCGGACGCATTACCAACGTGCGCGGGACCTGGATGAACTCCGGTTCCGGACGAGCAGCGACTTCAACGACGCTATCAGAGCGCTGGAGGTTCCCGGCCGGGTGATCCTGGCGGATCTTGAGGGGACGTTCGCCGCCCATTCCCCCGATTCCATCACCGGGTCCAACCTGATCCTCGAGCATCTCCATCCCAACCTCTCCGGAAGCTTTTTGATGGCCCGGGAAATCGCCTCTCTCATGCGCCGCTCTCAACTCCTGGGGACATCGGGGGAATGGCTCGCCGCGGATACCATCAGCGATGCAACTCATTGGAGCAGACGCCTGACAACCCCCGTCGACGAACTGGCGGCCCGAAAGAGAATTGCCCTTCTCACCTCGGGATTTCCCTTCGGGCCTGCCGAAGCTCAGGCGTACACCCCTCCTGCCGACCCGCGCCTCGCCCTCATTGTGGACGAGCTTGTGGGAGGGCGCTCCACGTGGGAAGAAAGCCACGTCCGGGCGGCAGAGTACTTCGATTCCCTCAACGACCTTGAGAATGCCGCAACGGAGTACCGTGCCCTGGTGTATCAACTCCGCTACAATACCTCCTCATACTATCGGCTGGCCATAGTCTACGCCAGGGGGAAAAAGATCCGGGAGGCACGCGAGATTCTTTTCGAATCACTTCTCATCGACTCCACGTCGCTGGCGTTCCAGCTCCTCGGTCGGATAGCGCTGGAACACGAGGGGGCGGAGGCGGGGATTCCGTTTCTTGAAAAGGCATTCTCCCTCAGCAGTACCGTTGACGACCGCGCGGAGTGCGGGTACTTCCTGGCCCTTGCCTATGTTCAGGCCGGCAGGGCCGAACAAGCGGTCGAGCCGCTCGACCATGTTCTTCGCGTCAAGCCGGATTTTCCCGCCGCCAGGTCGCTCCGGGACCGAATCGGAAAGAGAGCACCATGAGCCGTTCTGCGAGTCCTCCGCCCCCGACCTTCGGATCCGTGACGAAAGAGAGAATTTTCCGCGGCGTTCTCCTTCTCATTCCGTTTCTCTTCCTCGCCCTCCTGGAGATGGGCCTGCGCCTTCTGGAGTATGGGGGAAACCTCGACCTCGTCGTGACGCGCCGTGTGGGAAACCGCGACGTCTATTCCATCAACCGCAGTGCTGCCGCCCGCTACTTTTCCACCGCGGGGACTGTCATTCCCGAGCCCGCGGACGACGTGTTTGAAATGGTGAAATCCGATTCGACGATCCGCATCTTCTGTCTTGGCGAATCGACGATGGCCGGCTTTCCCTATGATTTCAACGCAACGGCCCCCGGTTTTCTTCGCGACCGGCTCCAGATGCGGTATCCCGACAGGAAGATCGAGATCATCAACCTCGGACTCTCCGCTTCCAGCAGTTATATCGTTCTCGATTTCGTCGAAGAACTCCTCGCCTATCAACCGGATCTCTTCATCATCTATCTCGGTCACAACGAGTTCTATGGCGTGTATGGCGCCGGCTCTTCGGTCCGGATTCCGGGCGGACACCATTTGACCCGGTTCACCATCGAACTTCTGAACTTCAAGACCTATCTCCTGTTGCGGGACGGCATTGCATGGGTCCGCCAGTCCATCGCCAGCCCCTCTTTACGGCCGGGGGCAACCCTGATGGAGCAGATGGTCAGGGAACAACATATTCCGTATGGGAGCCCGCTCTATGGCGCCGCACTGGATGCGTATCGCGACAACCTTTTCCGCATCATTGGGGCGGCAAAAACAGCACGGGTGCCGGTCATGTTCAGCGACCTCGTCAGCAACGAAAAGGACCACCCGCCGTTTCGGCCGGTCTTTAACGAAACCACGGTCGAGGCCGTTCGGGACGAATGGAGGGGCCTCTTCAGCAAAGCAGAGAGTCTTGCCTCACAACGGCGGTTTGCCGAAGCCCTTGAGACCTACCGACGATGCATGCAACTGGACTCTCTGAATGCATCGGCAGTGTATGCGACCGGCTTGCTGGAATACGACCGCGGCTGGTACGACGAGGCGAGGACCCTGCTGCAACGCGCAAAGGACCTCGATGCACTCCGGTTCCGGGCCTCCGAAGACTTCAAAGCCGCCTTGCGTGCCGTCTGCAAAGAGACGGGCACCGTTCTTGCTGAAACCGACTCTGCATTTCGCGCCTCTTCACCCCACGGCATCATCGGGAAGAACCTGATGCTCGAACACCTGCATCCGAACCTGGACGGCTATATTCTGATGGCGGACGTCTTTGCCCGGACCATCCTGGAACGAAAAATCCTTCCAGTGGAGGATACTGCACCTCCCGCAACTCCGGGGGACAGCTCCGAACTGTATCGCCGGTCGGGCGCCACCATCTTCGACGAGACCGTCGGAAGAATCCGTGTCGAGATACTGACACGGCAGTGGCCCTTCCAGTCACGCGAAACGCCCTTTCTGTTCGAGCCTTCGAATCCCCTTGAACGGATCGTCTACCGGTATATCGATGGAACTCTCTTCTGGTCGACGGCCCGCTACGAGCTCGCCGACTATTTCGCGGCTTCCAGGGACTTCGAACGGGCGCGGCTCGAATGCCTCGCCGTCGCAAAGGTCATTCCCTATTCCTATCAACCGCTGCTGCGCGTCGCCGACTATTACCGCATGGAAGGAATCATCCCTGCTGCCGCGGCCGCATACCGACGGTGCATCGCCGTGGAGGACAATCCCTTTGCCCGCTTTAAGCTTGCCATCCTCCTGCTCGAAGGAGAGCAGGCCCGTGAGGCGATCACACACCTCGGCGAGGGACTCAAACTCTCCTCCAGGCCCGGAATGAACATCAGTCCCGAGGCCGTGGTCACCAGTCACTACTTGTTGGGGGTCGCGTACGCCAAACTCGGCCAGTGGGCCCTCGCGAGCAAGGAACTCGAGCAGGTGCTCTCGCTCGATCCCCATCACGCGGACGCCCGAAGCCTTCTTCAACAAATCGCGCATTCCCCCGTCATCCGCTGAGAAGGAAAAGAGGAAAACCAACCGGGCCTTTCCCCTTTTCCCGAGGCCGTCCAAAAGGTACCCTTTGGACGGCCTCTCTCAACGTATTATACGTTCGACTGCATCTTACTTCAACAGCACCATCCGTTTCACTTCCCGGAAGAGTCCGGCCCGCAGCTCGTAGAAATACACACCCGTCGGCAGCGACGAGGCCTCGAACAGCGTCACGTGATTCCCCGCCGGCTGAATCTCATTGACCAGGTCGGCCACAACTTGCCCGAGCAGGTTGAAGACCCGGAGTCGGACCTGTTCCTGCTGTGGCAACGAGTATTTGACATGGGTCGATGGGTTGAACGGATTGGGGTAGTTCTGGAAGAGGGTGAAGACCCCCGGAGTTCCCACGGCGATGTCATCGTCAATGCCCGTCAGACCGTCAAAACTTTCGACGGGCATCGGGGCATTCTTCTGCCACACATCGATCGGCAGCGTGTACGTCCGTGGAAATGTCTGCGATGAAAGCGGACGTATGAACCGCGAACGGTAGGGAGCCTGAACGCCCAGTCCTCCGCCTTCGGAGACCGAACCGGTCCCCGTCCCGCCATGCACATAGGTCATGGTGTACTGCAGGTTGTAGTGGGCGGGCCCGCGGATATTCATTCTTCCTGAATAAATGGAATCGCCGGCCACTGCATCGGGGGCGAGCCCGTCATCCTTGAGAACGAGATCCGGTGGATTGCCCTGGAAGGACTTCTGGAGGGCATCCTGCCAGGTGATTTTCGCCGTATCGACACCGCGAACGAAGGGATCGATGTAGGCCATGGCCGGCCGCATATCGTACCGGAAAACCACGGTCACCGTATCCCCCGTCTTGATCGTCCCGGCCAACGGAATGCTGCTGAACCGAAACGCGGGGGTCTGCAGATTCCCTCCGGCCCCGAGGTTGAACTTCCTGTTGCCATCGCCGCTTTCCGACGGATGGTCGTAGGCAAATCCATCTCTCGTGCTGGTGGACCCGCTGTGGATGTACCCCGGGAACCTCGCTGTGGCTCCCGCGGAATCGAAATCGATGAAGAACTTGAAATCGAGATTGTCGAACGTTCCGCCGGTATAGGGGATCGCAACCTCGTACGTCTCCGTTCCCGGGACGCGTATCATCTTCGTCCCCCCCCAGCTGTTGAACGCTCCGCGCACCTCTATGGAGTCGCCGTTCGATCTCTGGAACCATCCCATGGTGGCGAAGGTCGACATATCCACGCGCCACAGGATCGATCCGCTAGTGGGCGTATTGACAACCTCATCGGCGTCAAAATAGGTGAGGTTCACCGAGCCGCCCCCTGTCGGAACCGTATACGTCTTGTTATCGCCCCCCTCCCAATCCGATCCGCCCCGCGGGGTCTTCAGATACTTATACTGGATCTGCGTTCCTTCCAGCATCGTGACCGATTTGGAATAGATGCTGTCGGTGGCCCCTTTCTTGAGGGTATCGGTTGAGTTCCCCCAATCGTTGAAGCTCCCTGCCACGCGGACGATATCCCCGCTTCCCGGCAGGAAACTTTCCTCGAGCATTTTCACGCGCATATTCACGCGGAAGGTGACCGCAACATTAGCCGCGGGCGTAAACACCGAGTCGTTGTCAAACCAGACGACCGGAAGCGTTTGGGCTCCCGCAACGACCGTGTACGTCTTGTTGTCCCCGCCTTCCCAGTCGAGACCGCCTCGCAGGGTTTTTAGAAACTTATATTGAATGCTTCCGGCAGCCAGGGAGACGGTTTTTGTGTAAATGCTGTCGCCCGGGCCGGAGGATTTCAACGTATCCGTTGAGTTCCCCCAGTCATTGAAGCTCCCTGCCACCCGGACAATATCTCCGGCGCCGGGATTAAATGTCCCCTCGCGCATCTTGATGCTCATATTGACGCGAACTGTCACACTGTTCTGCGCTTCGACGACGGCGTCAAAAGCGATCGGAACAATGAAGATGGCGAAGGCGAGACAAGAGTAGAGTATGTTCCTACGCATTGCCTCCTCCTTTATTGAAATGGATTGAAGTGTGAATTAGGCACAATCAAATGGAACAAAGTCGTTTTCCGCACCCTCCTTTCATGGACAAGATGATGGTTAAAAGTGAACACTGATGGTAACCGTGTGAGCGTTTTGCAGTCTTCCAAAATCCTCGTACGCGTAATCGATCCGTGTCGCCACACCCGTGGAGATTTCGTACCGAAGTCCCCCACCGACGGTAAAGCGTTCTTCGCTCTCCGCAACGCCCAGCGCCTTGTAGCCGCCCCGCAGGGAAACCATCCGTTGCAGGAGAGAATACTCGAATCCGACATTGACGCTCTCGGAGTTGTCGTTCGGGTGGGCGGCATCCAGGGCGATGATAAGGCGCTGGTCGTCGTTCGCCACCGGCTCGTAGGAAAATCCGATGCGGAGGTTCAGGGGAAGATCGAAACGATCCGTCGTCAGGTTGGCGTTGATGTTCGGATTGTTCCCCTTGTTCGGGGAGATATCTTTCTGCACCAGGAGGTCGTCTCCCGTGATCTGCATCTTCTGACCGAAATTCGAGACGCCGGCGCCGAAGGTCACGCCGGGGAACGGCGTGGTAAAGAGCGTGCCGATGTCGATGGCAAAGCCGGAGGCGCTCGAGTTCCAGATCGTCTCCTGCACGTATTTTGCATTCACGCCGATGGAAAACCAGTCCGTCAGATTCCTCGCGTACGAAACACCGAAGGCAAAGCTCCCGGCTGTAAAGAAATCCCCGGTCCCGTCGGGCTGGTCCTCGGTTGTCCGCTCCATCTCGCCGTAGGAGAGCATCGTCAGATTGAAACCCAAAACCCCCAGTCCTTCAAACGGGAGAACGATCCCGGCATAATTAAAGTCGATATCGGCGACCCAGTCTGCATGATACACCATCGCCTCGCGCGCGGTGAGACGGGCCATGCCCCCAGGGTTCCAGTACATCGACGACGCGTCGTCGGAGAGGGAGACAAAGGCTCCCCCCATGCCGAGCGCGCGGGCCCCGACCGGAATGCTCAGGAACTTTGCAGCCGTGGTTCCAATCTTCGTCACCGGTTGTCCCGTCATGGTGACGGGGAGTGCGGAAGCGAGCAGGATCAATCCGCTCCAAAGTATCAGTATGCGTTTCACGAACGATCTCCTTTTATTCCCGGCAGAGGCTGCATGCAGAGCCCCGGACCGGTACGTCCCGTTCCAGGCCGTCATTTGATGATGGCAAACTTTCCGACTTTTTCCCCGATCCCCGGTGCATCGATGTGGTAGATATAGATCCCGTATGAAGCCGAGAGGTTATCCCGGGTCAGGAGATTCCATTCCGCGGAGCCGTTGAGCATCGTACTGTTGTGGTCGATGGAGGCTACCAGCTCCCCCGCCACGGTGTAGATGCGAATCGTGCATTGTTGCGGCAGGCGGATGAAATGAATCGAACGCGGTCCCCGCCCCGAGTTAAACGGGTTGCGCTCCTCCCAGGTCGCGGCAGCCACGTACGGGTTCGGCACCACCCTGATCCGGTCCAGATCCGATTCCGCAAGCTCCGCGTCGACCTTTTGGCCCGTGGTTGTGAACTCGAACACATCGGAGGAACGGAAGATCTTGGAGAGAACAACCGTCGCCGTATCGCCGGCTTGCGGGCGCCGCTTGCCGTTGGTCGTGTCGAAGTTGACGCTGAAACTCCAGGTCAGCGCAAGGGAGTCTTTCGTGTCCCGCTCCAGGAAGATGATGATATCTTGTTCATCGCGGTTCGCCGTGAAGGTCCCCTCCCCTTCCGAGAGGTCGAGCTCCCAGAACGCAAAGTCGATCTGCTTGTTTTCACTCGTGTTGATCACTTTGAAATTGACCCGCTTCGAGGGGAGCGGCGGATCGGACCCGAAGAGGGTCGACCGGACTGAATAACTGGTCGAGGTATCGGTTCCCAACGGCCCGAAGATCACTTTGTAGTCGGCCGGTTTCTGCACCCCGGTGATGGTACCGCTCTTCCACTGCTCAAAACGGTACGGCAGAACCGGGGCTCTGCTCCAGTGCGAAAGCGTCTGGTTGACGCCGAACGTTTTCTCGTTCAGAAGAACCAACCGGAATCCGTCCGTCATCGGATGCTCCACGCCATCCTCCAGATTCCTGCTCCGGTCGATCAACGTCAAAGGAGTGCCGGCATTCGTGACGTCGGCCAGCGTGAAGCTCTTCGTCTTGAACGTATCGGGTGCATTGGCGCCGCCGGAGATCGTCGTATCTTCGAAGGTGACCCGGTAACGATGATTGTCTTTAACTTTCGTCGGGTCGATCAGTGCGAAGCCGACCCGCCCCGTCGTGCTGCCGCTGACCAGTTCAGCCGGTGCAATGGAGGAAGGAAGATAACCGGCGACCGGCGCTTCCGGTCGTACGATGGCAACGGAGGTGCCAAAGGATTTTATGGACCCGGTGAGATTGTCGAGATTGATCTTGAGGTTGCTCTCCGCGGGGGCGATCTGGAGAGATTGAAATCCGCCATCGTACGCCCGAATGGCATAATAGTACGTTTGGCCGTTCTGGACGGTGGTATCGACCCACGAGTGCTGCAGGCCCGTGTCGCTGCCAAGGTCGAACTGGACTCCGTTGAAGGCGATGGGATGGAACCCCTTGATGCCGTCCGCCAGGTCAAACTGAGCGATCGGCCTCAGGTAGGGGGCCGGGCTGCCGTAGGCATCCGTGACGACGCGGGCATCCTCAAAGGCAGGGTCGGTTGCCCGGTAGATTCTGTAACCCTGAAAATCTTTTGCTTTCGCGCCGGGAATTCCCTGCAGGAACCGGTCGATCGATTCTTCAGCGAGGTCATCCCAGTAGAGCGTCACCCTCCGGTCGCCCGCGACGGCCGTCATCGTCGGCTCGAGTGGCGCCTGGGCGAACTGGTAATCTTCATTGTAAGCAAGCTGCGCAAACTCCCTCTTTCTGAGAGCGTCATCCCTCGCTCCGCTGACGTTCGCATTCCCCGCACGAATGGCTGCCCCGAAGACAACGGCGTACGAGATGCGCTCAATCTGACCCGGACGCAACGGGAACAATCCCGATGAAACGAAAAGATCGCTCTCCCCCACCGGCAACAACGCAGGATTGACAAAGCTCCCCGGGATCATGAAATTAGCCCAGAAGAAAATGTCAGCCGTCGTGGTGAAGTTGATGGCGCCGGCTGCCAGGTACTGCACGTTGGTCAAACCGATCTGATCGGCCTCGGAGACGTCCGTCTTGTCGATGTTCGGCTCCCCTGGAAAGGGAGTCCCCGCACCCGAGGTCGGACGCCCATTCCCTTCGCCAGTATCGCCGGTCCCGGGGGCGCCATCCAATCCCACATCGTCCGTCAGCGGATTCCAGTCACCGTCGTTATCGATGCCGTCATCCCGGGATTCGTCGATCATCTCGTCGATCCCTTCGTCGATGCCTGCATCTTTCGCTCCATCCCGGTTAAGGTACTTCTTGCCGACATCCTCGGGTCCAACGTCATACAGAATGACGCCGGTCCCGGGCACGCGGAATCGCTTGTAAGAATCGCTGGCCGCCTGGGTAACCATCGCAGCGGTCACGGCCGGCCAAGCGCCATGGGCGTTCCCGTCGTTATCGATGTTATCCTTGAACTTCCTGCCGATGTCCTGCGTCCGGAGCGCGATCAGGTGGATGATACCCCCCTGCAGTGGATCGGTTTCCGGATTGGGAGGCCACCGGTTCCATTTTCGTCCCGTCACTTCGTCGTTGTCGGACTGGGTCACCATGGCCGCGGTGACGGTCGGACTGTTCGATTCGCCGTTCCCGTTGTCATCCAACCCATTGGCATATCCCACACCCGCCTGTTGACCGAACGCGATGTGCGTCGAGTCTTCGTCGATGAGGCCGTTCTTGTTATTGTCGATCCCATCACCGCTCGTTTCACCCTGGATCAGGGACGAGGTAACCTTCGGCCCCAACGATTCTCCATCCCCGTCGTTATCGACACGGTCCACCGCGTTGCCGGGCGTCTCCAGGTAGAGTGTTGCAGCGGCGCCGACAAGCGCTCCCTGGAAGGAGGGATTCGAACTGACGCCGTCGTTATCAAGGGAGAATGCAACGTCCCGCAAAAGGTCGAAATCGGGCGCATCGTCCTGGGAATCCCCATCGCCCCCGACGAAGTCGGCCAGCCAGAGAGTGACGCCGGTTTTCTGAATGGGTTTGGTCCCGTCGTTCTTCACTTCATGAATAAAGAAGACGGCATCCGCAACGGAAACCTGCGACCATTGGAGCACGCGGGAATCGATGATGAGACCCAGCCCCTTTCGTCCCGGATCGGTCGTGTCGGGTGTGTAGTTCCACCGGTCGTAGTTATTGTCCCCCACCCGGTAGTACATTTCCTGGTCGGCGCTGAACTGGTTCTTGCCGAAGTATCCGTTCCACGCTCCCCTCCAGCCGGGATCCACCTGGTCCGACTGCTTGTCGGGCCAGAAGGAGGGCCAGGTGTCGGGTTCATCGCTCTTGGCGATCTTGTTGGCCTGGACGTTGAAGTAGCCCGGGATCGGTTCCAGATTCCACGAGCCGCCGGCGGGGCTTTGGCGATAAGTAGGAAGGTCGATGATGCGCGCCGTCGCACCGTCGTTCAATTGCACTTCGCCGCCGACGAACAACCCGACTAGGGCAATATACACGCGACCGGTGTTCTTCGGCCATTCGTAGGGAACCCCCTGCCCGGCTCCGGTCCGGCCTGAGAAACAGAAGTTGAAGACGCTGGTGCGAACGTTGTTGCCGTCGATTTCCGTCCGCCGCCGGAAGCTGGCGTCGACGCGCTCCTTGCTGGGGACGTGGACTTGTCCGGAAAGCTCGGAGGAAATCACCAACACCATGAGCATCCCGAGACCAAATAGCCTTGTTCTTACGTGCATTCCCTGTTCTCCGATCATACGTGAATAACCGGGGCGGTATGGCCCGGTGTACTTCCTGTTAGAAGCTCAGTTCCATGCCGAATTGAATTTCCCGCGGCTCGCTGTAGAAATCCGGCCGGGTGATGAATTGAAGCACCGAGTTGATGCGATCCGGATTGCGATCCACCGGCTCAGCCCCGAGGGCGCGCGCCGACGCACCGGCCCGGCCCGTCTGGCCGTAGACAACGACCTCGTTTCGCCGGTCCAGCACGTTGAAGACCTTCAGGAAAATATTGGCATCGATCAATCCCAGGCTGACCGTCTTATAGAGATTGAGGTCCACCGTATAGGTCGGGGGTTGCCGCCGGCTGTTCTTCTGAACCGCGCGCGACGCATCTTCACCCCGCCCCTCAGCCTGGTTGAGCGCGGGGGAATACGGGAGACCCGAGCCGTAACGCCCCAGCACGAAGACCCCCCAATCGAACTCCCCGACCCCGAGAGAGAGATTGGCGGTATGGGATTGGTCCCAATCGAGCGGACGCAACTCGATCGAAGGCGACTCGTTGTTCTGGATCTTCCCTTGCTCTTCTTCGGGGCTCGAGTTGATCCCCTCCGCCACCTGGAAGGTGTAGGAAAAGTTCATGGAGAAAAGGCCGGAGGGACGCTTGTTGAACGTGAGGGTTACGCCACGCGTGTTGGCATAATCGCGATTGATGTAGGTCGTATAGAACGATGTCGCCGTCGAGAGATCGCCCCGCACGGGGATCTGCGGACTCGTCGATACCCAGTCACGCGTGTCCCTGTAGAATCCGGTGATGTCGAAACCGATATCGTCCGTCAATTGCTGCTGCAGGCCAAATTCATACATCACCGTCCTCTGGGGGTTCAGGTCCGGATTGCCGTACACCCCCTGCACACCGCTCGCCGTCGTCACCTTGTACCCGGGCTTTTGATAGAGGAAACTGAACGAGGGAATCTGCAAGAAATGTCCGTACGAAAAATGCAGGACACCCCGGTCTGTGATCGGGTAGGAGATACCAAACCGGGGACTGACGCTGTACTTGGGGCTCGACTTCTTGTACCATTGCGCCTGGCGTTCTTCGAGGCTCAGCGCCATGTTCTCGGGTTTTTGCGGCAGGTAGACGTTCGGGTCAGCCGGATCGGCAAGCACCTGCCCGCGTGCATCGAAATAGTCGATCCGAATCCCCGCGTTGACGATCATGCTCTCGTATTCAAGCTTGTCCTGGATATAGGCGGAGAACTCGCGGGGTTGCATCGTATACTGTTCGTGCAGCGGGCTTGTCAGGTCCGGAATGGTCGCTCTGTATCCGGAGCCCTGCGCCTCCGGAACGATCGAGTAATCGTCGAGGTACAGGCGGTGCGTCTTGAACTCAACGCCGGCTTTGACGAGATGGAGGGGCGTGACCTGGTCCGTGTAGTCCGCCTTCGCCACCAGCGTCCTGGTGTTCCGTTCGAATTGATGGAGGTTCGTTCCCGCCTTCAAAAACTCGAACAGGTCGGTGTTGAAAGCCGCCGGATCCAGGTTGTAACGCGGATCGAACGGGTCCTTGTAGAGATATTCCTGGAATCCCTTGTAGAAGTAGGAAAGGTTGACGGTATAGAAAGAGGATGCACCCAGCGTGTGCGTCCAGACGAGCGAGAGACTGTACCCCCGGTCAAACTTGTTCACATCCCCGTCGGGATTTAACTTGAAACCGTGGTTATAGTCGCGATAATCGATCTGACTGCCGATGCCGGAGAGGTTCAGCTTCATCCCCATCCCGACCTGGTAGGTGAGCTTGGCCTGACCCGAGAGGCGTTCCCGGTTGTTCATCGGGACGAACGCGCTGTCGCCTTTCGAGCCGTCGGGAAGAAAGGCACGGAAGCCGTAGAGATGTCCGTCACTTTCATAATAGCGGATGGAGGAATAAAAACTCAACCCGGAGGCGAGGGGGAGGGGGCCACTGAGGCTTGCCTCCAGGTTCAGGTTGTCGCTCGGCCGGACGCTCTCCAGGTTTGCAAAGAGACCGTCGTTCGAAGGGGCAAAGTCGCCGGCGAGGAACGAGACCATCCCCCTAAACTTCTCACCTCCGTCTTTCGTCACCGTGTTGATGATACCCGACATGGCCTGTCCGTATTCCGCATTGAACGTCCCGCTGATCACCTGCAGCTCCTGGATGGAGCTGTTGTCGATCTGCACGGCTTGTCCCCCGTCATAGCTGTCGGAGACGGAAATGCCGTCGACCCAATACGCCACTTCACTTGAACGCCCTCCCCGGATGTGGATGGCCCCACCCCGACCCACCGTAATACCGGCCTGCAGCGCCAAGACCTCCCCTACTTCCTGAACGGGGAGATTCCGGATCTGACCGGCATCGACGCGCGATTCGGACGACGTGAGGTCCTTCCGGATGATCGGCCGTTCCGCCGTGACGACAACCTCCTGTTGCGATTCCAGCACAATCTCCTGGAGGGCGACATCGACTTTTGTCGTCAGATCGATGGAAACTTTAATCCCTTCTATCGTGGTCTTGGCGTAGCCGATGAACGAGATCGCCGCAGAATACGTCCCCGGCGGGATATTCAGAATGACGTAGTAGCCGTTGAGATCCGTCGATGAGCCGTACATCGTCCCCTGCAGAACGATGTTGGCTCCCACCATCGGTTCACCGGTCTTCGCGTCCTTGACGATCCCGGCAATTTTGCCCGTTGTGCCGGCAAGAACATGGCCAACGATGAGAAAGAGAGCAACGAGAACGACGAGTGCCTTCGATTTCATGAAAGAACCTCCCTGAGCATGCTATGGCTGCAACACGATACCGGCGATTACTTTTTCCTGTATCACGATGGTGGCGCGTTCGCGCACCATCGACAGGGCGCGCTGAAACCGTTCCTGTTTCTTTTCTGCGAGCAACGCGTTTGCGATTTCTTCCCTTGCTTCTTCAAACGTCTTGGCCCGTGCAGGCCTTTTTTTGAGCACTTGAAAGACCCCGTAGTATGGATCAACCCGTTCGGGACCAATGATTGTTCCCTCCCTCGCTGCAAAAATCGCCTTCCCAACCACGCCAAAATCGGACTCCGTCCCGAATCCCAGTTCACCCCCCCGTTGCGCAGCCCCCGGTCGAATGGAATATTTTCGGGCAAGCGACGCAAAATCGGCCCCCTGTTTGAGGCGGCCAAGAACCACCACCGCTTCCTCCGGACTCCGCACAAGGATCTCTGCAACGTTGGCCGCGGCGGGGTGTTTCAGGAGATTCTTGTTCGCTACATATCGTGCGCGCAGGATCGCTTCGTCCAAGGGATCGTTGGCCGCCTGGCTCTGGGCATCATCAGCCCATCGCTTCAGAAAATAACGGAGTCTCGGACCTTCCATTTCCCCCATAACCACCGGATCTTCTGCCAGTCCCGCTGCCGAAGCTTCAATCAAAAAGGTCTCCCTTGCAGCAAGACCGAGGACCAGGGCCTTCAGGGACTGTGAGGACTTGACCTGTTTCCGCTGACGCTCGCTGGTGAATTCGAGCTTTCGGAAAAAGTCACCGACCTTCCACACCCCATTCCGGAATCGGACCAGCTCATCCCCTTCACGGCTCTTCCATTGCTGCCCCGGGCCCTCCCCATGAATCCTTCCCTCCGGGAACATTTCGCTCCATGACGCGACCAGAGCCCGGACCGTCTCCTCCCGAAACACGGGCTCCAGTCCGGCACTCGCGGTTCGGGCGACATCGGAGAGCGTCGACTGGGTTTTTCGTTCGCGGATCGCCCTCGTCATCGATGCGCGCTGTTTTTCGTAATCCATCTGTGAGGAGAGCGGGTTCTCCACGCGATCGTCCACCCTGATAATCGCGTAGCCGACCCCGATGTTCACCGGCTCGGAGAGTGCACCCACCGGAAGGGCAAAGGCTGTCTGCTCGAAGGCAGGGTCCGTTTCCCCGTATCCGACCATTCCGAGGAGACCGCCATTGTGTGCAAGTCCCGGATCCTCAAACACCTCGCGCGCCAGCGCATCGAACGTCGTACCGGCCTCCAGGCGTCTCTTGAGGGTTTCTGCCTCCGGGAGGGTACGGCCGTAGACATAGCGTGCGCGGACTTTCGTATTCATCGCGCGGAACTCCCGGTGCAGCTCCTCTTCCGTCACGGAAAGCGTATCGAGGATACTGCGCGTCCATCCGTTCAACAGCGCCTGAGTCCGGATGGATTTCAGCATGGAGGTCGCCTGCTCGTCGTTCTTCCAGCCGCGTGCCTCGCATTCCTCGAGAATCAACACTTCGTTGACCATGTTCTCCACGATCGACTTCCGCAGGACGATATTGTCACGCGCACCCGAGGTCTCGAGGTAGATCCGATAGCGCTCGGCGAAATCCCGGGCAAGGACGGATTTCCCGTTGACCACTGCTACCGCAGAGTCGTCACTTCGGCTGCAGCCGAGGAACAGCCCCATCATCAACAGGAGTGTGTAATCCAGGTGCAGACGGACCTTCATGGATGAGCCTGCCTCAAAATGACTCCGGACTTCGGAGATACCTTGGTGGAAAGCCGCCCCTTCACCGGTGACACGCTTTCGCCGGTCAGCACGTTCGACCATTTCGCTCCCCGACCGTCCTCCGGGACGTTGTACCAATGTTCCTGCTCCGCCCCACTATTATTGAGAATGACCAGGACCCTCTCCTTCTCCAGCTCGCGCACGTACGCGACCAAGTCGCGCCCATCGTCCGTCGTGACAAATGAGAGCGTGCCGGTCCGGAGCGCCGGAAGCGATTGACGAACACGTCCAAGCTGTGAGTACCAATCGTGGAGGTCCTTATTGAATTTGTTCTCATCGAGCGGGCGCGCGGTTCCGAAGGGGTGGCTCCGCTCGGGCGCGTACGCAAGATCGTCCCAGAGCATGGGCTTTCGGCAGTCGGGATCGTCCGCACCCCACATGCCGGCCTCCGTGCCGTAGTAGATCGTCGGGGCGCCAACGAACGTCAACTGGAAGAGGGCCATGAGTTTTTGCGTCTGGAGCTCCCCCTTCTCCGGCTTGCGAAGGTCGTACGATCGGTTATCGTTGAGGCCCACACGCTTGTCGTAACTCAAGTCCGGGTTGACGATCCGTGAACCGAGCCGGTCCGTGTCATGGCTGTCGTACAGGTTCATCAACGCCTGGTTGTTGGAGGTGCGGCATGCGGCGAGAAGGGCCTCCAGGCGTTTGGAAAATTCCGAGGCCGTGATCTTCGTCCCTTTTCCCGCAAAGAACCGGACCGCCTCCCTCGCCCACCGGTAGTTCATCACCGCATCGAACACATCCCCCTTCAGCCAGGGGGCGGGATTGAACATCTTCTCGTTGTTCCAGTCCTCCCACCAGACCTCCCCCACCAGGTACCCTTCCGGGTTGATGGAGCGGACCCACGTTCGAAACTCGCCCCAGAACAGGGGATTGACCATCTCGGCCACATCCAGGCGCCATCCGTCGATGCCATCCTCAGGGTTGCCGTCGCCGTTCGGGTCCATCCAGCGCTGCACCACGGCGCGCATGTGCTCCTTTGGACCCGTCACGATCCCCCGGTCGTCCTCGCGCACCTCCGGCAATTCCTTCACGCCGTTCCATCCTTCATAATCGAACTCATTCTCCTCCGTGCGCGGGTCATCCCAGCGTTTGATGGTGAACCAGTCTTTGTAGGGCGATCGCTCCTGGTTTCGCTGCACATCCTGGAACGCCCAGAAGGTCCTTCCGACATGGTTGAAGACGCCGTCGATGATGAGTTTCATCCCGCGCGCGTGCGTCTCCTTGATCAGCTTCAGGAACAACAGATCGGCCGATGTCCATCGCCATGTGGATGGGTCGCCGTGCCGTTCCGCCGCCCAGAGCGCTTCGTCCCCATCCGGATCGGGACCGAAGTTGTTATCGATATGATGGTACATCGCCGCATCGTATTTGTGGAGCGAGGGGGATTCAAATATGGGGTTGAAATACAGCGCCGTCACCCCCAGACCCTTCAGGTAGTCGATCTTGTCGATGACCCCCTGAAGGTCCCCTCCGTACCGTCGCTGCTGAACGTGGACGTAGAATCCCTTCCCGTCGGCACGTTCCCAAGGCTGCAATTCAAACCAATCATGGGTCCAGTCGCTGATCTTCCACCCGGGCGCGATCTCACGGGGCCATGAGCCGACAAGATCCCTCGGACGGGGATCGTTCCCCCTATCCCCGTTCCGGAAACGCTCCGGGAAGATCTGGTACCAGACGGCATTGCGCGACCATCCCGGCGGTTCGGAGAACGGTGTTGCTTCATAAGCTCCCGGGGAACGGCCGGCGATGAATCCAAGACAGAGAAACCCTGCACCGGTCAACCACATCGCTAGACTGCTTCGGGAAACCTTCATACGTTTCTTCCTATGCCGTTCATCAGGCAATTGCCTCGATCTGCTTCCGATGCATGGAAGCACCGCAGGTTTTGCGGACAATGAGTTTGGGGACAAACTTGGTCTGGCTCACTTTTTCTTTGGGGTTCTTCAGGCGGTCGGCAAGGGTATCGGCGGCGAGCGCCCCCATCTCATACATGGGCTGGCGCATGGTCGTCAATTCGAGGTGGGAGGCAAGTTCGATATCGTCAAAGCCGATAAGCGCGACATCGTCGGGACACTTGAGCCCCGCTTCGTTGATGGCGGCAAGGGCGCCCACCGCCTGGATGTCGCTTGCCACAACAATCGCCGTCGGCATCTCTCCTTTCAGGGAAAGAAACTGTTTCATCAACTCGTAGCCCGCGTTGCGCGTGAACCCGTCAAGTATGGGAGAACTGCTGTTCTTCACCAGCCCCGGGACGATGGCAAGGCCCGCGCCGGTCAACGCGTTCTGGAATCCCTTCAATCGTTCCCGGGCCGGTGCGCTCTCGATATTTGCATTCAGAAGTCCGATGCGCTTGTGGCCGAGTTTAATCAGGTGCGTGGTTGCATGGAACGCCCCCTCCTGGTTGTCGACTGTCAGGGAGTCAAAACTTTTATGGTATGAATCGACGACGATGACCGGCGTGCGATGTTGAAGATATTGCAGCGCAAATTCCTCCGGCATCTTCATGGAGAAGAAGAGAATGCCGTCGACCCTGCTTCTCAGTGCGTTCTGCCTCAGCGACGAAGCCACCTGATCCGGGTGGTTGACTCCGTACAGGATCAGATCGCAGTCCAGGTCCGATAACTTCGATTGGACCCCCTGCAGGATCTCCAGGAAGAAGAAGGTGGTAAAGAATGGAATGACGGCAAGGATGGAATTTGTTCGGTTGCTGGCAAGCCCGCGGGCATACGGATGGGGACGGTAATTGAGCCGTGTTGCGACTTCGAGGACGCGGGAGCGGGTTCCATGCGATACACTTGGGTGATTGTTGAACACCCGCGAGACGGTGCCTATTCCAACGTCCGCCTCTTTGGCGATATCGTAGATGGTGACACGCATGAAAAAATGGTTCTTGGAAATACGTTAAGCAGTTCCCGCGAATCTTCACGAAGGATTAAGAAAGTTCTTTCCCTAAACAATCATTCGTGCAGATTCGTGTAGATTCGTGGGGAGAGTTTTTCAGTGTTTTATTGAGATGCCCTAACAGGAGTACTCCGAAATTTCAAAAATGGGAAAACAACGAGAGGATCTTGGAAGCGCTTCCATAATTTACCAGTTAATTTCCATTTGTCAAGGAAAAAAGGGAGAGGAATTCCTTTTTTCTGGTCAAAGTTGATAATTATCCGGTTAATTTGAGCAATTCTGCGGTTTTTTTCCAGACCAAATTATTGAACGAGATGGTCTTTTCTTGACGGGGTGGATCTCTTGGGGGATATTCAAATGGAATTCAGCGGGACGGCCGGAATCAGCCTCAAGAAGCGAAGTTTATGATTGTGCGATGGCAAAATATACAGGCGTTCCCCGCGCTCTGCTCGGGTTCGGATTGCTTCAGGCACCGAAGGGTTTCTTTTAGTCGCCCAACGTTTGCCTCTGTTCATCGCGGGCTGTTACTCGGCCTTGACGCTGATCGACCGTATGTAATCAACCACGTATGCTATCTCCTTCTTGCTCATCCTCCCTCCCCACGATGGCATCAAGGGTGATCGATTAACGCCTCTTCCCCCCTGGCTCATGGTCTCAGCTACTCTCACATCGCTGAGGGCATTCATATATGCCACATCGGTAAAGTCTCTTGGCTTGGGGTCAAGGTTGAATGCGTTGAAGCCGTCGCCTTTTCCCTCCTCGCCGTGGCAAACCGAACAATACTTCAGATACAGATGTCTCCCTTGTCGCTGCTCATACGAAAGCAACCGGGACTCGGCAGCCTCGTCAACCTTCACCGACGTCTGGAGAGTATCTACGGTTTCATCCGCTTGCTGCGGCGTGGCCTCTTTTTCCTTGCAGCTCATCAGCAGCATGACGAATGCTACGATAGCGAGAACATGGGTCATCAGATGGTACTCGACGTTATGACAGCTTGCGGGAGTTCTCATTTCAAACTCATCAAGAAGACGGTGAGCGCTTCTGCCTCTTCGTCTGTCAAGTTGTTCTTCGGCTCGATTGTTTCAGGCTTGAATGCCTGCGGGTCCTTCAGCCAATGGAAAATCCAGCCGGGTTTGAGTCGCGAGCCGGCTTTGTCCAGTGCCGGTCCGACATATCCACCCTTGAGGTTGATCTGATGGCAAGCCTGACATCCGTATTTTTCATAGTACAGTATTTTGCCTTTGGCCATACTGTCTTGATCGACTCTTACCTCCCGTTCCACACTATCGGCGATGAACACTTTCTCCATGTAGTTGACCATCACCTTGATCTCGGCATCAGACACGAACAGATTGGGCATCCGCTCCGGCAGGATAGGACGAAGCGAATATGGAATCTTGAAGTACTTCTCGATCCATTTCCTTTGCGCTTGACTTGCTTCAAGCGTCAAGTCGGTTGCTACGAGCCGGCCGCGCCCAAACATCGTGTGGCAGCCGAAGCAGGCAAGGTCGTCTACTAACTTCCCAAATTCCCCTTGTGGTGCGTAGGTGCTTCGCGGTTTTGGCTGGACCTTGAACTGCGCGGGAATTTCCTCCTCCGTACTGCCCAACAGTGCCACGGTGATCGCCTGAGCTTCTTCGTCTGTGAATTCATAGCTCGGCATCTTCATCGTGGGTGAAAAGACACGCGGACTTTTGACTTTTGTGAAAAGATATGAAGGAAGTGCCTGCTCGATGCTTGACTTGCCAAAATCGATTTCATAGAGTTTTTTCGCGCCAATGGAGGTCAGGTCCGGCCCCATCTCTTCTGCCTTCGTCATCCCACCGAGTTCATGGCATCCGCTGCAGTTGTATTTCTTGAAGAGCGCACGACCTTTTTCGAAATAGGATGGGTCGGGAGTATGAGGAGGCCGTTCCTCCATTTCATAATCGACAAACTCACTCTGGATAGAGGCAACAACGGCGGCCAGTTCTGTTTCGTTGAACCGATATCTCGGCATCTCGACACCCGGCTGCAATCGCTTTGGATTCTTCATATAACTATAGAGCCATGCCGCATTGACTTTGCTGGCGACTTTACCGAGTTCTGTCGCGACGGTACCGCCCCGCCCGTTGATCGGGTGACAGCTGATACAGCGTGCTTCGCTCAAACGCGTCGCACCCAGTTCGGCAAGCTTCTCCCGCTGCGGTTCCGTCCCGGAGGTCAAAACCGCCGGAAGCCGATCGAGTGTTGCATCGCGGGGGAAGGTCTTCAACGTCATCAGGAAATCAGCTAGGATGTTCACCTCATCGTCGGTGAGAAAAAAATTTGGCATCCTCGTCTTCGCAAAATAAGCCTTTGGGTTTTTCAGCCAGTTGACGAGCCAGGAGCGATTAACCTTTGAGCCGATTCCGTCGAGGCTCGGCGTCCACTGTTTCTCAAACCCTTCCGTTCTGTGACAGGCTGCACAGTTCGATTCTTCGATGAGCTCTCGACCGAATGTGAGAATCGGGGCGCGCAGAACTTCTTTTTCCTTATGACACTTGCCGCACGACGCCTCCATGAATTTGGTGGGGTACATCGGTTTGTCCCAGTATTCGACGTTGCCGACAGATCCCTTGTAGGTCGTCGCCGCGCCCTGACCTTCATGGCACACGGTACATCCAAATTCCTCAAAGTCGTGATCGATCCGCGGGTGTGCGCGAAACGGTTGCCGGGCCTGTTGCAGTGCCGGTTCACTGAGACCGAGATGACACGTACCGCAACGGTCAATCCGGTCCAATCCCCGGACCCACAACTGCTTGATCCCGATCTCTGCGGGCTTCACCCTCCGGGGAAGTTCCGTAATGAGGCCGTTGTACTCATACTGGTACCATTTCCACTCGCGAAAGAAATCTTTCAACGGAGCAATCGCAAGGACAACGAAGAAAACGACACCGGAGAGTGCGAACGAGAGCCTGAGTTTAGTCATGAGTCAATAGATTCCTTCCCACGGCCATGTCCAGCCCCATTCCGGGCCGCGGAACAACGTGCCGATCGCAGTCAGAACCACCACGACCATCACGAACCAGGTCATGACCCACCACGAAAGCGGCCGGTGACCAAGCCAGGCAATGAAACCATGCTCTCGTTTGATGAAATAGGGAGTGAGCATGAATCCTGTCATGATGAGTGTCGGCATGACCATTGCATAGACCTTGAAAAGAAGGAGGACGAGCGAAACAATCCCAACCGCGACGACAAGCGTCAGGAACGTCTCCCGCCGATGTTCTTTCCACAGGCCTTCGCGTTTGATGTTGATCTTAAAATAGGGGATGACGATCAGCGCCATGACAGCTAAGGCCGGGAGGATGACGCCGCCCACAACCGGTGGAAAGTAGTGGAGCAGTTCTTGCAGTCCGAGAAAATACCATGGGGCTTTGGCGGGATTGGGCGTATGCTCGGGGTTGGCAATCCATTCCAGCGGTGCGTCGATGATGAGCGAAAGAACGGCGAGAAGAATGACCATGACTTCAAAAGCGATGATTTCCTTGACGACCAGGTTCGGGAAGGTCATCACCATCTCCGCGTCTTCTTTCCTGACCCTCGCGGCCGTGCGCCCTTTGATGAATGCGATACGCGTCGGCACTTGTTTCGCGTCCCGTGTTTGTTCGACATTGAAATCTTTACTCATTCGCCTTTTCCCTAGAAGGAGGGGACGTTGAATGCAATCTCTTTCTCTAATAAACCCTGCATGCGATCCATGCGGCTACCAATGACCTTGACTAAGTTCCCCATCAAGACATGCCCCACATGATGCTTCCTGGCACAGAAGGAAAGCAGCCCTTTTCCGCGAACCTGGATCAACTCGCTCTCTTCATCGCAGTATGCGGACAAGGTAAACTGGTAGGGCTCGACGAGGGTGGACCAGCCAAAAACATTCCCTGGGATTACTACATCCACAACGATTTCCGTACTTGCGAGGAGGATAGGAATTGGAACACTGAGGTGCACTTTGCCTGAACGAACAACGTAGAACTGTTCGGCGCTCTCCCCTCTCTTGAAGATCGTAACTCCTTTTTTGAGCTTCACGATCGTGCAGAGTTCTGAAATTTGCCTGAGTTCCCTCGCCGTCAGTCCGCTGAAAAAGTTTATGCCCCCCAGAAAATGAGTGTCAACCATCGTATTACCCTTTCGGTGCCCGCTCTTGGCAAACGTTCTGGGTATGTTGGGGTATTCCGTCGTCGCGTTGCAGATGGACATTAAGTTTCGCAATGTGGGTTTTGGGATTTCCCACAAGTTGAGAATGACTTGGCCACTGTGTTTTGTGGCGGGACCCGTTATCGCAATCTGCAATCGACAATTGGTGATTCAGAATCACTCTAGACTCCTCCATCTTTCCTCACACGCCAGAAATGAATGCCCATCAGCATGGTCGCCGCAACGGGCAGGACGAAGCAATGCAGCACGTAGAATCTGACAAGCGCATTCTCTCCAACAATATTGCCACCGAGCAACAGGAAAGAAATATTGTCCCCCACACCAAACGGAACTGCGCGCGCCATGTTCGTGCCAACCGAAATTCCCCAGAACGCTAACTGGTCCCACGGGAGTAAATAACCCGTGTAGCTGAGCAGGATCGTGAATACAAGCAGCACAACGCCGATAACCCAATTGAACTCCTTCGGAGGCCGGTACGAACCAGTGTAGAATACCCGCAGCATGTGCAGGAACACCACCGCCACCATCGCATGGGCAGCCCAGCGGTGCATGTTCCGAAGGAATTGTCCCGACGAGACGACATACTGCAAGTCCTTCATATCCCAATAGGCCTGAGGTACCGAAGGGCGATAGTACAACATGAGCAGTGCCCCGGTGACTGTCAGGACAATGAACAAGCCGAAGGAAAGTCCGCCAAGTCCCCACGTGTAGCTGAATTTGACGGAGCGCTTCCGGACTTTGGTGGGATGGATATGGAGGAAAAAGTTATAAAAGATCGCTTCTGCCCTTGTCCGGTTGGATTCGGGCAGCCCGTGACGAAACATCGAGCGCCATACTTGTGATGCGAACAATCGTTGCCAGAGGGATTTCATTCTCAATCTCCGAACGCTGGTTCATGCTTTTCAAATCCGACGTGCGCTTCTTCCACAGCATCGATCACCAGGGGAAAATATCGGTCGAGACCGCAGTCCAGCCGCGATCGCGTTGAGCATCTTCCATCCGGCGTTTGATGCCGGCACGCGGCACAAACATTCCGGCGAAGGGAGTCGACATACGGCTCAATCCTGGGATCATGCACGGAAAGAATGGCTTGGACGATTCTCGGGAAATGAGCCTTCAATCCGCACTCTTCTTCGCCACTCAAGCGGCAGTGACCATGACGATCGCTATCCACACAGTGGGCACAGACTCTGGACTGAACGGCATGCCAATACAGTTTGAAGATTTCCATGGTGAGTTCCTCCTTAGACTTTGAGAATGACTTCCTCCCCAACCATCACCCCTTTGTCCACGACTAACTGTCCTTGCTCGTCAAGCGTCATGGCAAACCGCGGCAGTGGACGCGGCGCGGGGCCTTCGAGCACGTTTCCCTCTTTGTCAAATTTGCTCCCATGGCAGGGACACGCAATAATCTCTTCTTCCGATTTCCAGTTCGTGATGCAACCGAGATGCGTGCAGACGGCGGACACTGCAGAGAAGTACCCTTCCTTGGCGCGAACGATAAAAACCTTCTGCTCTTTGTTGAGCGTGACACTCTCCGGCGGAAAATTCTCCGTCGGCCCGGCCCTGAATTTCAGCGGCGGCTCGCGCAACACGTTGGGTGAAAGAAATTGCCCCGTCAACACCGCGCTGCCGGCAGCGACGATTCCGATTGCGCCCCCCCCGATCGTCTCGAGAAAATAACGGCGGGTGAGGATTGAGCCTTCCGATTGCTCTTTCAGCGAATCTTCAGCCATACGTCAACCGCTCCTTAGACCGGGACTGTTTCAGACACAGCGTACGCTTCCATGGTAATGCATCCGACCGGGCATCGCATCGCACACAGACCGCATCGGATACAGCGATCTTCATCTTTGATCATCACGGAGCCGACGAGCTCCCCGGACTGCCCCTTCACCACGATGCGGTACTCGCTTTCAAGTTCGGCGAGCACAGTCCCTTCCGCTTCGATTCGAGTGAGCACGACAAGATCGATGCAATTTTCGGGACAGATATCGACACAACCCCCGCAGAGGATGCATTCCGTCCCGGTTTCTTCACCCTCCGGTTCGAAGATCGTGTTTACCCAACAATGCAGGCAGCGCGAAGCCTCTTCGATCGCCTGCTCCTCCGTATACCCCAACTCAATCTGGGACACGCCGATGCGCCTGTCGATCGGCAGTACAGGGATGGGAACCCTTTGGGTTTTCTCATATCCCCAACTGCGTTTATACTTCTTCGTATCGTACACGATAATCTCGGCTTCACGTTCGCTCAGAACGAGTTCGACCCCTTCGATCTTGTCCCTGGTGCAATAGTGGTGGATGGATCGTGCGGCTTTCTTGCCGTTCGCGACGGCATCGATTGCGTTCCGCGGACCGAAAGAGACATCCCCTCCGGCGAAGACACCCGGCGCGGTTGTGGCAAGAGTGGCAGGATCGACTTTGATGGTATTGCGTGGAGTAATCTCAATGCCGTCCCCGGGGTGAATCCACGAGAGATCGGATGTTTGACCGATGGCCATGATGACCGTGTCCGCATCCATGATCTTCTCAGTGTGCGGCGCAAATTTCGGGTTAAAGCGCCCATGGTCATCAAAGACCGATACGCAATCGACTGTTTCTAATCCCACGACTGCTCCATCTCTTCCGATAATTCTGTTCGGACCCCTCCGCGAGTGAATCTCAATCCGTTCCTCTCTCGCCTCGGAAATCTCATCCGCGGAGGCCGGCATCTCTTTCCAATCCTCAAGGCACACCAGATGGACTTCCTTAGCGCCGAAGCGCACGGCAGACCGGGCCACATCCAACGCTTCCGCAACTTCCGTGACATGGCCGACCTCCACGCGCTCTTGCCGTGCCGCCGTCCGGGCGACATCCAGAGCCACGTTACCGCCACCGATCACGATGACCTTCTTTCCGAGCTCCACGCGGTATCCGAGATTGACGTTGAGCAGGAAATCCACGGCTCGCAGAACACCGTCAAGTTCCACGCCCTCGATTTGAAGATCGCGGCTTTTGTGTGCGCCAATCGCGATGAAGAAAGCCTGGAATCCTTGCCGCTGGAGATCCGTAAGGGAGAAATCACGACCCACGGCGGCATTGAGTTTGAGTTCCACACCAAGACTGAGAATGGCATTGACCTCAAGCCGTATAAGCTCCCGGGGAAGACGATACTCCGGGACGCCAAGGCGCAACATGCCGCCTGCCACCGACTGGGCTTCGAAGACGGTGACTTCGTAGCCGAGCAGGGCAAGATCATGGGCGCAGGAAAGTCCCGCCGGCCCCGCCCCCAACACAGCCACTTTTATCCGGTTTTTCCTGACTGACTTGCCGAAAACTTCTTTGAGCTTCTCCAAATCGAGCATGCTTTCCACACCGTACCGCTCGCAGGCGAATCGTTTGAGCGCGCGGATGGCAATCGGCTGATCGAACTTCCCAAGACGGCACGCTCGCTCGCACGGTGCGGCGCAAATGCGTCCGCAGATTGATGCAAACGGATTGGGACGGCGGGCGACGTGATAGGCTTCCCGATAACGTCCCTCCTCAATCAGCGCAACATAGCGCCCTGCCTCGGTATGCACGGGGCAGGCCGCCATGCAGGGAAAGTTGGAGTCAAGCCACTCAAGGTTTACGAATTTCAGTTGGTCCGGCATAGGTCAACGATTCTGCTTCTAAATCTTTTGCCCGCGCACAGAGAGATCCAGAGCGCCACCGACTGCGGCGAACAGCAGGAGCCTCGCGATAAAACAAAGAGCCGTCGTCACCACCGCAGTTTGCCATCTTGACTCGTTCATTGGTTCCCGGCCCTCGCTCCCCCTGTTCAACCGCATTGGTTGCTTACTTCTTAACCTCAAAATTGACAATCACCTCTCCCTTGTCCGGCACTTCCACCGTGACGGATTCCCCTTTCAGCTTCTCGTGCCAAATCCTCAGCGTGTGTTTTCCCGGCGGGACATCTTTCACGGTGTAGCTCCCGTCCTTCTCACTGACCGCATAGTAGGGAGTTTCCATCACGAGGATGAAGGCTTCCATTTCAGGATGAACTTTGCACAGCATCACCGACGCACAGCCGGGATCCGTAAAGGTGAACGACCGCACCTGACCTTTCGGCCAGGTGCCAAGGTTGAATTTCTCGGCACACTTGTCGGGCGTAAAAACGTTGTGCAGGACATCGTCGCTGTTCAGATAGTCAACGGTGGATCCGACAACAACCGGAAGAATGTGAGGGATAAAAACGAGATTCTTCTGATCCATCGTTGCATGTTCTTTCGGCGGCTGGAAGGTCTTGCCGGGAATCTTATCGATGAAAATCACTGCATCTCCGCTGTGTTTTACCCCTCTTGCTTTTACCTTGCCCTTGATATCGCCCGCCATCAAACCGTCACTCCACGTCCATGCCAGGAGTGCTGTCATAACGATGAATAAGGCCCTCATACATCACCCTTTCAGTAATTGTGTTTTTTTAAAAGAGAGGAGGCGAGAAAATCATTCGACAGTGATTGTTCCACCGTCTGTGACTTCCTCAGGCTCCGCTCTCCCATCCTTCATGAAATTCCAGGTACCCTGGTGTCCGGGTGGTTGCGCATCACGGTCATATACCGAAATTGAATTGAAGCGTAAAGGTATCCCGCTTCTTGTTCGCCTCGTCGAGGAATTTTTTGAATTCAAACACCAGCTTGACGTTGGCACGCGCCATCACGGTAACGCCGGGGATGAGTGCATTCACCGGTTTCACCAGGTCCGCATCGGTATCCCGGTCCTCCCATTCGTACCGCACGAGGCCGATCAGCCACGGGTAGAACACATAGTTTCCCTGGGCATAATACACCATGGATGATCTGTCCGCGGTTCCGTCGATCGTTGAATTCATGAGCATCAGCGCTCCGTTGACGACGAAACGGTTGTACCAAAAATCGACATCCCCGCCAAGCACCGTGAAGTCCTCATCCAACGCGTTCGCCCTCGAGGCGGTGCCCTTATAGAAGAAGGCTCCGAGCGTCACCGAATTATCGAGATAGAATTCCGACGCCTGACTCTCGGCCCCCTCTGTGCCTCCGATTTCACCGAGCCCTCCGATTTTATACGTTGCCTTGCCATAGAGATCTTTTTGAGGATTGATGTCGGTCAATCCCTGGCCGTTCACGATGCCGAGACGATAGGTAAACCCGCCACGATCGCCCGCGCCATTGGCAGCGCCCCACACTTCGAGTCCGTTATGATCATCGCGGAACCGCCATCCATTCCGACTTCGAAAGCTCGCCATGTTGTAGTGATTCCGTGTGAGCCGGAGATGCGTGGGTGTTGGATCGGCATGCGCCATCCCCACTCGGATGTGAAAACCGGGGCTGAAATCATACTGTAGGGCGAACGGGAAGGCGATTTCGGTCTCGTTGGCTTCATTCTCAACCTCGAGCTCCCCGAAGAACGAAAAGTTCTCGCCAATAGTGCCTCCATAGAGAAATTCAAGCTCATGCGGTATTTCCAGGCTCCACTTCACATTGGCGATGGCTGCATATTCGATTCGACCGATAGCCCAGATACCGATGGGGATCGTGCCGGGAATGTCGGCAGGCCAGATGGCGTCGGGCCAAACTCTCTTGTAGCCTTCCGATCCTATGCTGACCGGCTCTTCTTTCGTCATTTCAGGGTCCGTACCTCCCGGATAGCGATATCCGTTGTTCTTGAACGCTTTCCCGAAAGCATTGAGCATGGGAGCGGCATAGTGGCAGGTGCTGCAGCTCGTCTTGTACTTGCGCGAGAACGATGGAATGGCATAGACGTGCTCCGCAGCGATCGCCATGACCAGAATAATGAGGACTACCGTTGCAACAAGCGTTTTCATACAGCCTCCTGATGGGTGGTTGAATGACGGTGATACCTTAGGGTTTACCGTTCATGTGAAGACACGTTCTTACAGCATCCCGAAGCTTATTGAGTTCCAAGGGCTTCAGAAGAAAATAATCGGCGCCATACGTCTTCGCCGCTGCCTCGGTGATACGATCGGGATAACCGGTGATGACGATAACCGGAAGCTTGGGATGAATCGCCTTGACGTGAAGAAGAAGGGTGACACCGGAGTGGAGCTTCAATCGCACGTCGGTGACAAGGAGATCTACACGATGGCCTTCGAGCTTCTGAAGGGCTTCTTCGGCGCTCGTCACCCCGATCATGCTGCAATTCTCCCTCCGTAAGAAATCCTCAAATGCAGCAAGAATATTATGGTCGTCGTCTATCACCAGCACGGTCGGTTGACTGGACATCCCTACCCCTCTCGTCAATCCCCTTCTTTATTCAAGAGGCGTACCACGACGGCATGATAAGGCAAGACTGCGAGATTGAGCCGAATTGGGCGAAATGGTCAAACGGTGCGGGGGAAAAAACGAGGAAGTGCCAAGGGGGACTTGGCAGTCTGCAAAGCGGGACTTGTCACCGGGAGATCGGTACAACGAGGCAGGATTAACCCCTGAAGGACTTCGCTTTGATATCGTGCTTCGACATCAGTCGCTGAAAATTTTGCCGGGTCATGCGGGAACCCTTGGCGGCAGCGGTCACATTACCGTGGTATTTCCGTAAGAGCTCCGAGACAAACTGGCGCTCGAACATCTGAAGGAGATTAATTCGGGACTTCCCGAAATTCTCACTCATCATGGGCAGCGAAGGAGATCGGACCGACGTATCAAGAACTGGTTCCTGCAGTGCGTCGGGAAGAATCACGTCACCTTTTGTTAACATCACGGCGCGTTCAAGAAGGTTTTCGAGTTCACGAACGTTTCCCGGATAAGGGTACGTTTGGAGAAATGTCATCGCTTCGTCTGAAAAACCTGCGACCGACTTTTTGAGCTGTCTGTTGTATTTCATCAGGAAATAGTTGGCAAGATGGGAAATATCTTCGTTCCTCTCCCGCAGGGGCGGCAGATTGACCGTGACGACCTTCAACCGGAAAAAGAGATCCTCTCTGAAATTTCCGTTCTTCATCTCTAATTCGATATCGTGGTTGGTCGCGCAAACAAATCGCCCCCCAACGCGGATGGCAGTGTTCCCCCCCAGGCGTTCAAACTCACGCTCTTGCAGGACTCTCAAAAGCTTTTGCTGGAGATGCGGCGAGAGGTTCCCAATCTCATCAAGAAAAATCGTCCCCTCCTGGGCGATTTCGAACTTCCCGAGCTTGCGCTCTCCTGCACCTGTAAACGCTCCTTTTTCGTGTCCAAACAGCTCCGATTCGAGTAACGGCTCGGGAAGCGCCGTACAGTCAATGGGAACGAACGGTTGGTGGGCGTTGGGGCTCGCATTGTGAATCGCCCTCGCAACGAGTTCCTTCCCGGTTCCACTTTCACCGAGAATCAGGATCGAGGTGTGATTCGGAGTTGTCGAAATCGATCCGATGAGCTTATACACCTCTTGCATCGGGGCGCTCCTGCCGATCAGTTCGTACCGATCGGCCATGTCCCCATGGTATTGACCATGACGGCCTGCCATGGAAGATGTTCTGCCAGTGCTGGCCAATGCCTCGCGAGTGACGGCGCGGATCTTGCCGACATCCAGCGGTTTCGTAAGATATTCGAATGCGCCAAGTTGAATTGCCTTAATGGCTGTTTGCATCGTACCATAGCCGGTGATGATCACGATGGGCATACGCTCGTCTTGCGTTTTCATCTGTTTCAGCACTTCGAGTCCGTCGACCTTCGGCATCGTGATGTCCATGAACACCACGCCAGGATGATCCGAGGAGATTTTCTTCAACGCCTCCTGTCCATCCCGCGCGAGGACGGTCTTGTACCCGTCCTTCCGCAGAACTTCGCGGAATGCAAAGAGAATTTTCGGATCATCGTCCACAACCAGCACTGTTGGTTTCTTCATACTCCCATACCATTGGTGATCGGCAGGTAGATCTTGAACATCGCACCCCCGGCTTGTGAACGTTTGACGGTCACAATGCCTCCGTGCGCATTCACCGTCTGCTTCACCATCGGTAGACCAAGACCCGTCCCGTTCGTCTTTGTCGTAAAGAAAGGATCAAAGATGCGACCGATGATCGTTGTGGGGATCCCCGAACCTGTATCGGTCACCTCGACGAGCGCGCATGCCGTGCCTTTCTGAAGAACAATTTCCACACCGGCCCGGCCGTCCTTGTTTTGATTACCATCGTAGAGATGGGTAAACGTGAAATCGTGCAGTGTTTCACGAAGGATGATTTTCTTCGTCGCGATGGACACGATTTCTTCCTTCGCACGCGCCGGCTTGCTTTCAATGGCCTGGGCTGCATTGAACAAGATGTTCACAACGACTTCCTTGAATCGCTGGGTGTCGAGCGGCAGGTTGGAGAGGGTCGGGTCAAGTGTTTGCTGCACATGGATTCGTTCCTTGTTCAAGTGCGGTTTCACGAAGTCGAGGCTGTCGTTGATGATTTTATTCAGATTGGCTGTCTGAAACTGAAGCGGCGAGGGTCTGGCAAAACTTAAGAGATCGGCAACAATCTGCTCCATGTGGTAAATTGAGTTGAGTGCGACACGCAGGGATTTCTTGTCGGAACGGCTCAGCTGCTTCGATTCACTGTGAAGCTGTAAGATCATCTTGATGGAGGTCAGGGAGTTCCGAAATTCATGGGCAATAAGAGCCGACATTTCGCCGGTCGCCATCAGCCGCTCCGTCCGGAGAAGATGCTGTTCGAGCCGCTTTCGCTCCGTCACGTCGGTGATGATCTCGAGAATGGCATGAAGGTCTCCCTCTTTTTTCAGCGGGATTGCCGCATGCTCGATATAGCGGTCCCCACGACCCGTACCGGCAATGTGGTCGATGTGGCTCGCTATTCTTCCCGAGGATACTGCGATCCTTGAGACACATTGGTGACAGAACCCGCCTTCGCAAAATATCGTCGCACAATCCTTCCCACGGACATTGTCGAGCTGCAACCCCGTGATCGATCCAAAGGCGGCGCTTGCCGTTTGAATGCGGTAGTCTTTGTCCAGGAGAACGAAGGCGCTTGGCACATTGTCGAGAATCGCCTGCAGCTTCGTCTTCTCTTCGGTAAGTTCCTTGGTACGGACTTGCACCAATTCTTCAAGCCTTGTTCGGTGCTGCTGGATCTCCTCCTCACGGGCCTCAAGGGACGCAGCCATGAAATTAAACTGCTCTCCGAGTTTCTCAATCTCATCATGGGTCTCAACGTTCAGCCGGTGGTGATAATTTCCCCGGGCAATCGTTTCCGCCCCTTGCTGCAACGCAGCGATCGGCTTTGTGAACTGTTGCGTTGCAATCAGGCCCAGTCCGATCGCGACGCCGAGAAAAAGCATGAGAAAGGCGGCAAACATCCATGCAAAGGAAGACGCAGGTCCGAGGACCACATGGTTGGGGACACTTTCAAACACGTAGAACGGCACGGAAAACGATGTGAAAGATTGATTGGCCGATAGCGCTGCTCCCCCAAAGAGAGGAGCATAGGCGATGATTTCATCGATTCCTTCCGACACAATTCCACTGTTCCCGGAAAGCACGGAATCCACCACCGCCGCTGGATAATCGTGCTGGAGATTATCGTCTTCCCGCGACGCCAGGAGTTTATTCCATTCTGTTTTCTTTTCACTATGGTAGAGGTAATGGCCATCTCCGCTGACGAGAACTGTTTTCCCGTTGAGGCTGAAATGTCTCGGGGTTTCCATGATGAGGAAGAGATCCTTTGCGAAGACATTGGCTACGAGCAATCCTGCTCGTTTTCCCGGCACATCGGGTTTCTCACCTTGACGAGCGAGCGGCGTCACAAAACTGATAATAGGGATGCGCTCATTGCTCTGGCTCACGAGCTCTGCCGCCGTGAAGGCTAGTGCATTGGGCTGAAGACCCTCTGCAAGCAGGAAATAAAACGACTCTCGTCCCGCCCGGAGTTCTTGAGCCGGGACAACCCGATAGCGCTGCATGGAGTCGGGTGCGTCCGTGCTCTCACCACGGATCACTTCATCCCCTGTTTCACTGATAATGCGGAGCTGATAATAAATCCCCTTTGTCCGTAACCACGCCAGAAGCTCGTCATTCAATCGCCCGGACACACGATCACCCTGGCGCAAGCTGGAAGAGCTCAAAGCTTGCACATACCCCTGAAGCGATGGGGAATTCTTCAACAACCGGAGGTCACTCTCGACATTGGTAAGAAAATTTGCGGTCTTCTCGCGTATGGTACGAACGTCGTGCGAGAGGTTTTCGTACGCAATCTCCTTCATCATGCTGACGTTTGAGAAAATGCCGTGAAGGCCAAGCACGACAACGGGGATAATGGAAAGACCGGCAAACGCGATAATGAGCTTGCTGCGGATGGAAAGCCAGGGGAATATGCTGTTGAGGTTGATCAAGGAGTGCGCCCTACGGTCACTCATGCCGTCACAGAACACATCGCTTTCTACAAACGGTATGCCCGACCTCCAAGGTGTGCACTCAAGTGAGCAACCCGCAATCTGGCCCGCACATACGCCCTATAACGATCAGGGTAGGCTTTACTCCCAGCCAATATAATTCTCGGTTCTGAGAATGGAGGTGAGTGTTCTTCTCAGAAGTGAACATGGCGCGTGTTACAAAATTCGCTCTCCTCCCAAAAGCGAGGCCTATGCGTTCACAACATCTATCGCTCCTTGAGCGAGAGATTCGGCCGCTTGAAAATGATCACAAGAGCAACCGCCCATACCATGATGAGTGTGCTGCCAGTCGCAGCGACAAGGCCGGATTTGCATTCCGTACATGCGGTGACGTAATCAAAGAGGCCATGCCAGACTGCGACCAGGAGAATACTTCCCCCGTTGCTGTTGTAGAGCCAGGCAAGATGGAATAAAACCTGACCAACCACATCAAGCCCCGTTGAGAGGGACCCGGCTAACCGCTATTTTTGTGCCGTCAGCCTTGTCAATCGTGCTCTTGCATCTTTCAACTCGACGCTCTCAAAGTCGGCATCCTTCCAGATTTCCAGAAACTTTTCGTATTCCCTGTCGGCTTTTTGTTTTTCGCCCAACTCTTCATAGGCGACTCCCAGCCAATAATGTGCTTTCACCGCTGCAATGGGCCAGTAGAGACTGGTACAAGCGTTCCACTCCCCCTCCCCCCAGAACCATGAGAATGGAACCCACCAAGTGACCCGTTCCAGTTCGTGAATTGCTTCGGTAACGTTTCCCGACTTCAGGAGGGCAACACCGTAGAAATAGTCAGGTCTTCTGTTCGGGGGTTGAGGTGCAAACGCCTTTATGAACTGCCGGACAGATTTTTCGTACTCTTCTTTTTCGAACCATACTATTGCCTCAGCGTAATCGTAGGTTACCCGCAACCAGGGAGATTTCCCTTTGATGTCGTCCCTTATCTGACCCAACAATGCCTCGCTCCCGGATCCATCCCCCCTCTTCACCAACACCGCAGCGAGTACACCTCGACCGTATATATAGTCTCGTCTATACCGATTCTCAGAAGGTTTTTTGTTCAACCGGTCTGATCGTTTTTGTGCGTACTGTACCGTTGCCCGGTAGTCTCCGAGCTCATAGGATATGTGCATCAGGTACGCGTAGCTATTCACTACTCCAACCCATGCAGCTTCATGGGAGTCAAGATTTTTCTTCAGCTCCTCGCTCGCCGCCTTAAGTTTTCCTTGATGCATGGAGATCAAGGCTGCGCCACTCTCTGCCTCAGCTTGGTCGGAAGCCCCTCCCGTTGTAAGTCGATGAAAGTAGGTTGAGGCGATCTGGTAGTCCTGCCGAAGGAGAGCAGTAAAAGCGAGAACATTTGCCGACCAAAACGGCCGGAAGGAATTTGACTTTGTGAGCCAGTAGAGGGCTGAATCGACGTCACCAAACCACAGGAAGATTTCCCCCTTGCTGTCGTAGGGGTTGTGCTCCCCCGGAGCCAGTCTCAGATAATGATCGACAGATTCGAGGGCTTCCTTTTTCTGATTCATGAATGCATAAATATATCCCATCGTGTTCCAGAGGCCCTTGTCAAGAGAATCATTTCGCAAGCCCTTCAACGCAATTTGTATCGCCTTTTCATATTCAAAAAGGTTGAAGTAATCTACCATCAAATTGCTATACGCATCATGGTAATGAGGGTATTGCCGCAAGAGCGTTTCAAGGACGGTGGCGGACTTACGTGTATCTTCCTCGACTACACCATGATACCTCGCTTCAATTCGCAGGCGATGCGGTTCTGTCACATTCGCTCTCAGGTCCCATGCCTTTGTGAGAGCCTTCTTCGAACGAGTTATATTCCACAGTTCATAATATGCCATCGTGAAATTCGTGTCGAGCTCAATGGCCCGTTTCACTGCGGCTGCCGCTTCCCCCAGAAAGAATGCTTTGTGAAGCTTCACGCCCTCTATATACGCACGGTACGCTTCGGGGGAGGCCGTCGTTATCGCCGCAACAGATTTTGTTTCCATCAGAGAGGTCGTGAGGAGATTGAGATCCTTTCTCACAAGAGATGTCAAGCTATCGACCAGCACAAATATCTGCTCACGTCGAAATCCTGAAATCCGCTGGGCGCCCAGGATCTTTCCGCTCTTGACCTCTACTAATTGCGTTGTAATAGCTATCTCCGGCTGCGACTGCACAACGCTACCTGTCAGCACCGTCGCCGCGCCGACTCTCTGAGCGATTTGCGAGACCATCGGGGGAGAGATCTTGCCCGCGTTCTTCCCGCCGATTTGAGCCTGAACCTCAGATAATCGCTCTCTGCTAATAACCTCCAGGCCTTCCATTTGTGAGAGCGAAGTGGTGATGAGGCTGGCTATTATTTCAGCGGTGTGATCTTTGTCGCTTGGGTCGGGGATATTCTCGAAGTACATGACCGCCACCGTGTTGGCCTGAGCGGTTGCTTGTTCCTCCGTCCAACGCATCAAACTGAAAGGATTCAAAATCAACAGGGGAGCGATGAGAGCAACAGCGGCAACAGACCACAACCATAGGGCCTTATCTGATAACCACTTCTTGCGGGGTCGCCATGACCGGATCGCTGATGGACGCGAACCATGGGATGTTTCTCGTTTCATTCCCCGCAAGTCGATAACCACTTCTTGCATTGTCTGATACCGATCTTCAGGGTCCTTCTCGATCGCCCGGCTAACAAGATGTGCAAGCTCCGGAGAGACCTCGGGAAGGTAACCCTGGATCGGCGGCGGCTCCTCGTTCACGATGGAATACATTAATGCTGCCTCGTGCTCACCGCGGAATGGCGATTTTCCCGTCAGCATCTCATACAGCACCACGCCGAAGGAAAAGATGTCGGCGCGCCTGTCAACATCACAGCCTTGAAGTTGTTCCGGCGACATATAGGCAACGGTTCCAAGCATACTGCCCGCCTTCGTCAGTTTTGTACGGCCACTCAGCTTCGCCAATCCAAAATCGACGATCTTCACCACATCGTTCTTTGTAACCAATATGTTCGCTGGTTTAACGTCGCGATGCACGACGCCATGCGCGTGCGCCTCAGCGAGCCCTTGTGAAATTTGAATGGCAAGGTCGGTTGTGACTTCAATCTTCAGAGGCCCCCGTTCGATCTTCTGCTTGAGCGTTTCTCCCTCATAGCAGTCCATGACGATGAAGAGTTGGTGATCATCTGTTTCATCGATATCGTGAATCGTGCAAATATTTGTGTGTTGGAGGGCCGAGACAATTTTCGCCTCGTGCTCAAAGCGCTCCTTCGCTTCTTCGTCGCGAGTAAGTTCTCGCGGAAGGAACTTGAGAGCCACAGAGCGATCCAGCTTAAGGTCGTACGCCTTATAGACGATGCCCATCCCCCCGCCGCCGAGTTTCTCCAGAATCTTGTAATGAGTAACTATTTCACCGATCATGTATGACTCCACGCAGTCCCGACCAAGAGTGCCGGGATTCTAAAAAGTTCGATCCGCCCGCTGGGAAACGCTCCTGCCCGTCCGGGCTGGCATAGGAGATTTTGGCACCTGCGCTTTGTGAACGTAGCGCCGGTTGGCTTCTTCGTCTCGGATCATAGGACCGATAGTCTCTCACAGTTCCAGCTTCAAACCGACGCGGACTTCCCGCGGAGCACCATAAATATCCCTGCCTGTGGCACTGACATACGCCCAGCGGTTATTGATGTTGATCGCCCGGTAAAACTCGTCGTAATTTGGGATCTCCCTGTACGGAGCTGCGAAGTGACTGCGCAGCCATCCGTCGTCAGTCGGAGTACCGGTGTTCCGGAAAACATTCACAACATGCTTCGTATCAAACAGGTTGAAGACGTTTACATACAACTCACCCGTAAAGTCGTCAAAGAAAAACACCTTGTTGAGGCTCAAATCAACATTGAATACCCATGGAGTCGAGGAAGAGTTGATCGGCTCGGCTGGAAGGTGCACACTTGCCATGCCGACGTTCCAAGGGTTCGACTGACCAAGCTCCTCGGGCTCTTCGCCCTTCGTGTAGGGATGGCCACTGTTAAAGGTAAGCACTGCATTTGCCCCAAACCCTTGCAGAATCTTGCCCCCCTCCCCGTTGCCCCACCGGTAGTCGAGCATAATTGTCCCGCGATGTGTCTGGTTGTAATCCAACTGGTTGATAAAAGAAGGGAACCTGCCGGCCGCATCGGCGGAAACAGCGCTGAAAGATGAAACCGGATTGGAGGCGGTTCCGCGCGCGTCCGACAACGTGTAGTTCACGTTTGCCCGAAGGCGGTTGGTCCGGCGAAGCTCGAGAGTCAACTCAAGCCCCTTTACCGTGCCGAAGGCCGGGTTTCCATAGGAAACAAAGAGCGGAACACCGAGATCGTTTGTGACGCGGTTCAACTGGATCTGATCCTTCAAATCCTTGTAGAAGCCGGTCGCCGTGAACGCGAAGTTGTCGAAAAGGATTTGACGGATACCCACTTCATACTGCGTCGTTCGCTCGGGCTTTACCAAAAATCCCATGCCGCCGCTCGTTGACAGTGCGTAGCCCACCCGCGTCTGAGGACTGATCCGGGAGGCGAGAAACCGTACACCGTCGTAGAGACGGTTTAACTCCGGCAACTGCGCATACTTGCCGTACATCGCATAGAACACCGTCCGGTCATTGACTGGGAATGAGAAGCTCACGCGCGGTAACAGCAGATGCGAAGGATCGGTCTCCTTCAGCCAATCGTCACCTGTGAAATAGTCCAGATGTTCGTCCCAAGTCGGATTCACATAGTCAATCGGAGCGACGTTCTTCATATCAAAGAGTTCATAACGCACGCCGAGGTTTAACACGAGGTCGTTGAACTCGAACTTGTTCTGAATATAGGCGGATGCAAAGAACGGTTTGCGCGGGCCGGCGAATCCGTCATCGATCTTGTTGCCGTCAATATCATATCCGTACAAATTCATCCCCCCCTGCCGTTGCACGAAGATATCATATTCCTTACGCAGGTTCGCATCTCCAGCCAGTTTGTCGGCTGTGTACGTGTCACCGGACTGTGCGAGGAACGTATTGAGCGTGCCAATAGCCCCGACCGAGAACAGTCTCATGGTCCAGGAGTCTATCTTACCTCCAGCTTTCAACTCCCACCGCGGATTGACCTGGGAGGTAAAGTCCACCGTGAGGCCTATGGAGTTCTGGCTGTTGAGCTGATAACTATTATTCGGGGCAAATTCGTGGGTGAAGCCAGGGTCGGGGAAATTTGGGGCGAATCCATAAATCGTGGAATAGTTTGCTGGACCTTGGAATCGCGTTAGGAATTCCGTCGAGCCGTTGGCCGTCATGTATCCCTTGTCTCTGGATGCGACGCTGTCGTTATACAACTTCCAGTCGTCCCCGAAGTCCGGATCATAGGCCCGGAAATCCCGGTTCAAATACGACGCACCCACTTCGTAGAACGCTTTGGGACCCAACACGTGGGTCACGCGGAGGTTGGCGAGCATGTTCTTTGTCTTGTTACGATAGTCACGCCGCCAGAAAAGATTTCGCAGGGCGTCGGGCCAACTGTGTCCCGTCGGGAGATCCACCTCGCCGTAGCTGCCGGAGAAGCGAACCTTCCATGGGTTCATATCCCACAGCAGCGTTCCCTGGGCTGTGTTTTCATTGCGCCAGTTCTTGTACAAATAGTTCCGTTTGATCTCGATCGTCCCGGGCAACGGCGTGCCTTCGACTCTGGTGCCGAAGGCATCGGTCACCATGTTCTCAAACGAAAAGGGCTCAAGATACATGCTGCTCCGGTTGCGAAGATAGTTGTGCTGGCCGGCAACGAAAAATCGGAGGTTCTCCAAGATGGGACCGCTCACTGTGAGGACGACGTTCCTGAAACCGCGGGCCGAAGTACCGAGGAACTGTTTGCCCGGTTTTGCAAAATCGTCGGTCTGGACGTCCAGGGAAGCCCTGAACTGTGAGCCCCCCGTGCGCATCGTCGTGCGGACGATACCGGAGTTGGCTCCCCCGAACTCAGCCGTATATCCGCCGGATTGAAGCTGAATCTCCTCGATCGCTTCCTGGATCGGGCTGATCGCCTCGCTCCTGAACAGCGGGTTGGTCGCCGTCGCGCCGTCGATAAAGTACGCCACTTCACCGGCACGACCGCCGCGAACATAAAGGGTCCCATCCTGCTGCATGACACCTGCACTGAGCGCAAGGATGTTCTGCAGGCCGCGGAAAGAAAGCGATCGAATATCCTCTTGTGTTTGCATCCGGACGGTGTTCGTGGTGTTGCGCTGGATGAGCGGGCGCTCGGCGGTAATGACGATTTCACGTGTTTGGATGAGCGTGCTCTGTAGGTGAAAATCCTGCGTGGTGGTAAGATTTGCGCTGACCCGGATATTACTGACCGTGATAGCCCCATATCCGATAAACGATGCTTTCACCGTATAGGTGCCGGGCGGAACACTCAGCACAATATACTCGCCGTTGATGTCTGACGCGGCACCGATCGTTGTTTCCTCCATGATCACGTTGGCGCCGATGAGCGGCTCGCCGGTTGCTCCGTCAGTAACCCTGCCTCGCAATTTCCCATCCTGGGCACTCACCTGCGCCGAAATCGCCACCATCGACGCAATCAGAAGAAATAGGGCTCCCCTCATGACTATCTCCTTTGGCTTGCAGACGTTTTTCAGATCACACTGCGGAGATTCGAAACTGATCCTCTTTCCCCGTTATGAAGCCAAAGCAACCATTCTTCTTAACACTGCCACAACTTTGACATTCTTGTCTGAATAATGAATGCGCCTCAAAAAAAACAGCTGCGTTAGCATCCTCCTCTTTGGACCCATGCCAATTCCAACATTCGCTCCAACTCCAGAACCGAGGGCGCACGTTCACAACATCTGTCGCTCCTTGGGCGAAAGGTTCGGCCGCTTGAAGATGACCACAATAACGACCGCCCATACCATGACGAGTGTGCTGCCAATCGCAGCGACAAGGCCGGATTTGCATTCCGTACATGCGGTGACGTAATCAAAGAGACCATGCCAGACTGCGACCAGGAGAATACTTCCCCCGCTGCTGTTATAGAGCCACGTAAGAAAAATGGAACCTGCGAGAACGCCGATGAGGAATCCAAGCAGCGTTCCGACGCCCGAGACAGTCTGCAGGTAGAAGAACGATGGAGCATGCCACGTCGCCCAGATGAGCCAGAGGATCACGGAAGCCGACCAGGCGCTCCGGTCGCGTTGGAGTCTCGGCAAGAGATATCCACGCCAGCCAATTTCTTCCCCAAAACCGTACGTGGCAAGCCAGACAAGGACCACCGCGACACCCATGTGCGGCAGGAAATCGAAATGATTCAGGATGCGAAAATCCGGTGGAGTGCCCCGCATGAAACCCTCGGTAAAAGCTATGAGCAAGAACAAGAGCAGGGGAGAAACAGCGACGATCCACCAAACAGCGTTGACCCGCCATTTGAACAACCTCAACAAGAGCTCCTTCAGCCCCGGCAACCCCTTTTCCCTCCAGGTGAGAACGATACCGGCAATGCCCGGCCCAAAAGCGGCGAGATAGTGTATCGAGAAAGGCACATCAGCGGAGAGAAGTCCCTGACGTTTCAGAGCAAGCGGAATCTCAATTGCCCAGGAGATTGCAAAGGCAATTGCTGTATACGCCAGGAACAGCCGGGATCGATCCGGCTTCTTCGTTCTCTCCCCCTGTGCGTTGTCCATTGTTTCACCTCCCATGGGAGTTTGTTTCATGGGACTTGCCACTGGCGTGTCCGTGTTGAGCGTTGGAGCCGCTGTGTGACGAGATGCAAGCTTTCAGAGATGTCAGCCGGAATCTATCTCCCAGCCGGCATCGCAAGCACGTCGGCCATGGGGAGCGGTTTCTGATTTGGAACGCTGGAAATCCACTTCTGCACCTGCTCGCTCGGCTTGAATATTCGGGTGAGGGCGAGGGTCACGTCGACCGTGTCAACCCCCATGCCTCGGTAAATGAGTTCAAACTTCGAGACGATAGTCTGCACTCCGGCCTCCTCTGCAGCCACAGCAACCTCCGCCTGGTGGTTCTGAAGAATTTCGGACACCGATCCGATACTGAACGCGCGGAGGTGGTTAAGTTTCTGGTACGCCCCTGCCTTGTTCTCGATGTGCCGGACCAGTGAATCATCCCTGGCCTCCCTGGCCTTCATCATTTCAGCACGAAGGGTTGAGACAAACTGCATTCCCTCGCTGGAATTCCCAAAGGCGATCGCGATAGCACGGGAATCATAGGTGCCTATACGCACGTTGGCGCGTGATGAGAAGCCGACGAGCAAGACTGCCGTGCAACCGAGAACCACCAACAACACCATGAGCTTTTTCACGGGTGCCTCCTTTTTGAAGATTTTGGTTATCCTCATCGCGGCGACCGTTGGGCGATAGCGCGACGTCACGTTCCGGGCCTGCAAAACCAAGTTGCTGCTGTCCTTTCGGTTGGCCACCTATCGGATCGAAACAAGTTTCTTTGTTTGGACAAATGACCCCGCGTGTAACCGATAGAAATACACGCCGCATGGTAGACCGGTTGCTTCCCACGTCACCTGGTAGCTGCCCGGCCTCGTTTCCTGGTTGACAAGAACTGCGACTTCCCGCCCGAGCATGGTGTACACCTTGAGCGACACGTACGTTGTAAGAGGTACCGAATAACGGATCAGCGTTGACGGATTGAAGGGGTTGGGGAAGTTCTGGTCCAGAGAGTAGGTTTCGGGAAAAGCTGATTGATCTGACACTGACGTGACAATTTGATTGATGAAGACGGAAATAGTGTTCCCCGGAGTCCCGTTGTTATCAAAGTTGGATGTTGCAAGGTCGATATTCCCGTCACCGTCAAAATCCTCTGCAACAACATGTTGGGGGCCGATTCCTGTGGGCAAAGTGAAATGTGGAGCAAATGTCCCATCGCCATTGTTTAAGAAAATACTCACGCTATTACACTCATTATTTGTCACTGCCATGTCGACATCCCCATCATCGTCATAATCGGCTGAAGCGACGGTATGGGGACGACATCCGGGCCAATCCACTTTTAGATCAAAGCTCCCATCGCAGTTCCCCATAAGTACGGAGACAAAGGGAGTACCGGGCCATGCATTAGGCACCGCCAGGTCCAGACAGCCATCACCATTATAATCAGCGACCGAAGGACTTTGGGGGTAAGACCGAACCGTATAGTCAACTTTGGCGGCAGACGTGCCATTCCCATTATTCAGCATGACCGAAACGCTTGCCGACCCGTTATTGGTCACGACCAAATCAGCATCACCGTCAGAGTCAAGGTCAGCCGAAATAACGGCGTTCGGGCGAATGCCCGCAGCGTAGAGAACCGGACCCGTAAATACTGCGTTTCCGTTATTGAAGAAGATGGAAAGATTGCCGGAACCTGAATTCGGCACGGCCAGATCGTTGTCGCCATCACCATCCAGATCGGGTGCGCAAAGCTTGTGGGCGTTGATTCCGCCGGAGGCAAAACTGCCGGTCACCACAAGGACTCCCGCACCATTGTTCAGTAGAATAGAGACGCTGTTGGTATAATAGTCTGCCGCCACCAGATCAATGTCGCCATCGCCGTCAAGATCGGCTTCGGCAAGACTGGGGGCATCACCAACGTTGTATGTAGCAGGTGCTGCGAACGTTCCGTCGCCATTATTGATGAGGACGCAGACTGTAGCTATGCCATCGCTTTCGAATGCCCCGGTACTGCCGGTAGCCAGGTCAAAGTCGCCGTCACCGTCAAAATCTGCCGAAACCAGATTGTAAGGACGGAGCCCGACATTATATTCGGCCTTGGGCGCGAACATTTGCGCAACCGACACCGAATCGCTTGCTTCGAGCAAAATGAACACAGCCATCAGGAATTTGATTGATTGCTGCGTGGCATTACTCCTTTCTGAAAAGCTCTCACCGGCGCTCAGCGCAAAATTTGACTGGTGACTGGCCGGGCTGCGTTGCGAAAGACGAACACATCATCGCATGAGTACCGTGTTGCGTGATGGCTCTTTGTCTTCAAGAATTTGGCAATCCAACGTATGGTTTACCGCGACTTGAGCCGGGAACTCTGCGCGCGTTTCATGAATTGAACAGGAGAATGCAGTGCGTGTGTCTTTATAAGACAAACCGATTCGATGACGGTAAGAGTTGCAAAATTAAGATTGTTCGGGGAACTGGAAGGACGCGTCATAGCAAAGAGATGAACGTGCAGTCCCGGTGATGGCGTCGTCATTGCACCTCCTCTGAGGCGAACGGACGGGTTAGAAAGCTGCGGAGAGCGGGGAACGAGTACGGTCAGGAGGTTCCTGGTGCGCCGTACTCGACGCTATTGTAGAAAAACGAAGAGCAAGATTCAAGTACGAAATGAAAAAATTGTGCGTTGGTATAAACCGCGTTGCCACTTTTAGGAACCGTCGATCGATTCCCGTTTTTCCGGAATCGTGGTTCCATACGATGGAGCGGCACCTTGAAAGTGATTTGCCCGCGAATGTCAAAAATGGAAATGGCCATTCAGGTCTTCCCTGCGTTGCCACTTTCGAGAAACTCTTCAATCCTCGCGCACAGAAGTGAGGCATTCTGAACACCCAACACCACCGGATGTATTTTTTTCGACCCCACAAATTTTTATCGCCTCGAAGTACTTTACAATAGTCCTCGACTAACATCTATCACACACCAGCGAATTCCCAGGAGTCCTTGACGATGGATGCAACCCTCTTTGAGTCGATGTCCGCTGCAACATGGGCAAAGTTCCGATGAGGAGGCCGCTACGCGGACGCCAGCAATAAGCCTCCAGCGAGCAAGACCGGATGGCTTGTTGACCTGCAGTAAACGTTGAGGCCTCCGGCCGGGAAGTGTTGAATTTCTATGCGTCTTTTGCTTGAGGTTCGTCACGTTTTAAGGGTGCACACGCCGCGTGTGACTCATGTCATGAGCAAAACGCCTCCGGCGCCGTATGTTGCCTGTACTTCACCACGCCCAGACCCTGTATTTCAGTAACGTATGTTTGGGGGGAAATCATTATCCATCCGGAGGAACCCATGCAGAAACTCATCATCGCTCTTCTCGCCCTTGCCGGCTTAGTCATTTGGATCGGGTGCGAGGGAACCACGGACCCGGCACGCACCGGGTCGCTTTCGCTCGCATCCCGATATTCTCCTTTGACCACCCCTGCGGCCTCCCTCAGCATGACGGGGAGTACCGCCAGCGTACTCGCCGTCGACTCCATCACCATCACGCGCGCACGGCTCGTCATCAGGGACATCAAACTCAAATCGAGCTCGGACAGCCTGAACTTCAGGGTGGATCCCATGGTCGTTGAGTTGAACCTGGCGAGCGCGAGCCAGAATATCGAAGTCAAGGAGGTCCCATTCGCGACCTATCGCCGGATTGAGTTCGATGTCCATCGGACCCAGCAGTCCGAGATTTCCGGTCTGCCCGCAGCCGAGCAGGCGAAGTTCGCGGACTTTCTTGCGGGGGAGATCTACAGTGTGATCGTGGAGGGGATGGTCTACAGAACGGGGCAAAGCGGCGCATCGTACGTGTACCGTTCGAAGATCAATGCAAAGCAAAAGCATGACCTCATGCCGGAATTGACGGTAAGCGAGCAAGCCCCGGAAGCCAACATCACCTTGCTGATCAGTTCCGGGGGGTGGTTCAAAAATTCGAACGGGGCGCTCGTCGACCCGACCGACACGAACAGCGAGGGGGTCATCGACGAAAACCTGAAGGCCTCCATCCGGGTCTTCAAGGATAACAACAAAGATGGATTGAAAGACAATAACTAGCGGAATGATCTTAGAAGAGAGACGCTGTTATCCCCATGGGACGTACAACAAAAAACCCTCCAGAGGAGGGTTTTTTGTTTGATATCGTCGTTGGTGTTCCCCACTTGCAACGAGTCTTATCGAGCCGAAAGCAAATTGATAATCAGTTTAACCATTACTTCCTTGTGCTGAGGATGATTTTCCGCAACGAGGAGAGTTAAGGCGACAAACGGGTGATCCTTGATAATAAAATAAAAGAGCCCAACAAAACCTTTCGCGAAGATTCGCGTGGATTCGTGGGAACATGAATAGTGATTTTTGCCACAAAAGCACGAGACACTAAGAAAGACTTAAAAGGACTGACCGGACATCCGCTTTTCAGCACCCCAATACCTAATTTTTCCCTTCGTGACTTCGTGGCCTTCTTTCCCCAGGCCCCAGTGCGGGTAAAGCCTAAAAAAGAAAGAAGGTATTGTCAATAAAAGCCGGAGGCCGCTGGAAGCCTACCATTGACGCACGCGCCAGCGTGTGACTTTTTGGAACCAAGCCCTTGGAAAACCGGATGCGACAGCATCCTACAACTTGGACACGCGCCGTCGGAAAAAAGTATCACCGCAGAAACACGGAGGACGCTGAGAAGGATATTGGAAAGAAAATGGGAGGGCTCGGGAAAGAATCGCCACGGAGACCCAGAGGACACTGAGAAAATTTCTATGAGGGAACTTGGGTTGGGCAACATGAGGTGTGCCCGTTGCGATTAGGTCAGGCACCGGCTTTACGCGACTTTTACACTTTCATGACAATACAGGTCGCCGTCCTTCCTAAGTTGCATGAAACAACGGAGGCCGAAATGAGGAGATCACCCATAACGAAAGCACTATCCCTCATCCTCATCCCTTTCATGATAATCTCCTCGGGAGGGTGCTCACCCTCTCAAGACGTGGCAAGGCTTGACGATCACAAGGACGAACCGATCCGAATCACCACAAAAGATCAAACACAGTACGAGTTGGTCACTTGGAAGGTCTTGAACGATCGCGGGGACATAGCTGGGAAAGGGGTAAAGAAAGTTCGGCAGTCGGTGCACCTCCCCTTACGGAGCTCACCTTTTCAGGGAACGATACAAGCTGCCACAATCCGCTCTCTGGAATTCGGCGATTCAACAACTTCAGAGGTAGAAGGTTTATTCATTGGCCTTGGGGTAATCCTCGGTATTCTTGTGTTGGCTCTCATCCTATGGCCCCCTACCATCTTCCCGATGGATTTTCCAATCCTCTAACGATACTCCGATTTGAAATGATGAGCAAGAAAAGAATCAACGAAACAATATAACCTGGCAGTCCCTCGCCGGGACTTTGACAACGATTCTTCCTTGACGGATCTCCGGTTTCATCTGCTCACAGAATTCAAACGAAGCCGGGGCGCCTCCGGAAAAGCCGAAGGAAACAGGATCGAGCTCAAACTCTCTTGCCGTATCGCTCCAGTTAAAAAGTCCGATCTTCACGGTCCGTTTATCCCCCTCCCCAAAAGAGCTCCACCAGACGGGGGGAATCTCTTCATCTGACGGAAGCGGGCGCGCATGCAGATGTTGTACGGGAAGTGTCTTTGCAAGAATTTCTCGCCGTTCTTCGGAGAGTTCATAGAGCTTGCTGCTCACGATGGGAAGTCCGCCGGTGAACGAGACAAACGTGTTCCAGAGCCGCACTTCGGCCAGACTCATCGGCTCCTGCCCCATCATGCAGTCGGGGTCGTTCCACCAAACATTGCCGTTAAGGAACCGAAGAGGAGCAACGCTCTTCGCCCCCATCAAGAGGGTCCGCTCCCAGTGCGCCGCGCTTACATCGTCCCCGATCCGCATCCCATCCACGATCCCAAACGCCGGCGCCAGCAGACAGTTGCACCCGAGCAGAAAACACTCCTCCCCCGCCCCCTCCCGGATCGCCTCAAGCGCAAGCCGGTGGGCGGTGATATTAGTGATCGTATCGTCCACAACCCCGCCGAGCCTCCCCGGGTTCTCCGGCAACTCTATCCCCCACTTGCCGAAGAGATCGTACGTCACGAAATCGAACTTGAGGTATTCGTATCCCCATTCCCGCACCAGTCGGCTGGTGAGTTGCGCCAGCCATGTCCGCGCTTCGGGATGGGAGATATCGAGCGTCGCGCCGCGGGCCCATTCCGGCACTCCGGCAGATTCTCCCCACCCTTTAAAAGGCCTGATCCAGAGCCCCGGTTTCATTCCTTTTGCACGGATGGCATCGGCCAGCCATTTCATCCCATTCGGAAATTTCGTTTTGTCATGTTCCGGTATCCTCACCGTCGCGGTTCCCACCTTGCTCTCCCATCCGTCATCGATCTGAAAATACTTGAGCCCGGGAATGAGATCGGCCTTCTCAAGGTTCTTCAACACCTCCGTTTCTGTTATGTCGGCAAAGTAGCCGGCGTACCAGGAGCACCATCCGACCGGCGGATGCTCGCTTCTTTTCCTGCCGAACTTCCTCCCCAAGTATTCTCCATAACGATCAAGCGCGGTCTCATACTCCCCCTCCCACCAACTGACGTACAGCGCACCGAGCTTGAGCGAGCCTCCCGGAGCGAGTCGGACACCTTGTACTCCCGCGCGGGTATCGAAGGAACAATCCCATCGAAGCACATGCCTGCCAGGGGTATGGGACATCAAGGGGTGGATGTCCTGCCGGATCATTCCCGCAGGAATATCCGCCGGACCGACGAAGAAATTCTGTCGCGACCGCGCATCGGAGAAGCCGGCGAACCAGAACGATCTGTGGGGTTGATTGCTGTCGATCCGCTGCGGCCCCGAGAATCCGTACGCCCGTTCGGCCGGGTAGGTCATCACCTTTGCCTCTGCGCTCACGGTGAGCAAACCCTCCGAACCCCAGTCATTCCGCGTCCGGAACGGGGAGACGGAACGGATTCGGAGATCGCGGGTGGATGTGTTGCGAGCCAGGGCATCGAGAAGAAAGTTCTCTGGGTTGAGTGAGCTGAAGGTCAACTCCAGTCGGCACTCCGGGAACTCATAGACCGCAACAGCTCCTTCGATAGAAGAGCGGCACTCCGGACCATCGGCGAACCAGGCATGCTCCTCCGTCTCGACCGCAGGGACAAGGCCGGTAAGAACGAACCGGTCATGGGGGCGGAGTGCCAGTCCTGCCAGATTAAGGGCGAGGTTCATGTTGTGTAGATTCGCATGTACCGTTTCAAGAAATAAGGTGTGTAAGCCTGCTTTTTTAAACGCAAAGGGCGCAAAGAACAGCCGCTGAGAACGCAAAAGAAAGATTCAAAAAACCTCTTTGTGAACTTTGCGATACACCTTTGCGTCCTTTGCGGTTATATCTTTATCCTAAGAGTGTGCTTCCCCCCAAGTCGGTGCTGGAACCGGCCCCGTTTCTTTTGTTCATCCCACTCATACTTCTTAACTTGACCATCGATGGAGAACCGGGCTCCCTTCGGACATTGGAACGCGATGTCGCACAACCCGAACCCGTCGACAGTTGCCTCTACATAAACTCTCTCCAGACTGACACTCAGGACCTCCGCGTTCACCAGCTCGGTGAAACAAAGTCCCGGCACTGACCGGTCGCCGTAGAGAATCTCAATGGTATGCCTCTTTCCATCATACACCGTCACCGGGATCTTCAGGCATCCCGCGAGCTGCGCTCCATCGAGCCGGATTAGCTGAAGATGCGGACCGCCGTTGTCGATGGCAATGTCGAATGTTGTCCCCCGCTCTTTCAGTCCGGAAAACCGGAGCTTCCCGAGAGGAAGTGAAAGAGGGACAACGGTGATGCCGCCGGTATCGAACTCGAGGCCGATGATTCCTTCCAGAATCGAACGGTACCAGCCGGTGACGCAATTGAGGTTCGAAACCGATCCATGCCGGAGCCACCGGTCAGGCAACCCGGTGTCGAATCCTTCCAGCGAAAGGAACTCCGGACAGTACCCAAGCGCACCAAGAGTTTCCTCCACCCC
>JACPUH010000013.1 GCA_016192345.1 Ignavibacteriales bacterium
CGTCGAGGATCAGGATGCGTGGGTTGAAGGCCAGAGCACGCGCGAACGAGAGGAGTTGCTTCTGTCCGACGGAGAGTGTTGCCCCCCGTTCCTTCACCTCGGCATCATACTCGCCGGGGAGTTGCTCGATGAACCTGTGTGCTCCGACTACGCGGGCGGCTGCCTTGATCCGGTCGAGGGAAATTGTTTCATCCCCCAGGTTGATATTCCCCTTGATGTCCCCGGAAAACAGGAACACGTCCTGCAGCACCACAGCGATGTGCTTGCGAAGATCTTCTGGCATCACGTGACGGATATTGATCCCGTCGACGGAGATTTCCCCCTGTTGCACTTCATAGAACCGGCTTAAAAGGCTTATAATCGATGTCTTGCCTGCCCCGGTGTGCCCCACCAGCGCGACCGTCTGCCCCGGGCTGACGTGGAATGAGATGTCCTTGAGAACCCATTCCGCGGACCCGCTCCCGTCCGACGGGGCGTTGTAGGCGAACCAGACGTTCTTAAATTCGATCTCCCCCCGGACCTGTCCCAGGATCTTCGGCGAGGAGGGATTCGGAAGGATCGTCTTGTCATCCAGCAGTTGGAAGATCCGTTCGGAGGAAGCCATGGCAGTCTGGAGGATGTTGTATTTCTCCGAGAGGTCCCGGATCGGTCGCCAGAACATTTCATTGAACTGGACGAACGCAATGACCGTCCCGAGCGTGATATGCTGCTCGAGGATGTTCCCTCCAGCATACCAGACGATGAGGCCGATGGAGATGGCCCCGATCAGGTCCACGCCCGGGTAGAACACGGCGTAATAAAAGATCGACTTGATATTGGCCTCCCTGTGGGAGGCGTTGATGGCGGAAAATCGCGCGTACGATTTCTTTTCCCGGTTGAAGATCTGATCGACGAGCATCCCGGTGATATGTTCCTGCATGAAGGTATTGATCCGTGCGACCTGGAGGCGGACCTCGCGGTATGCTTCCCGGGCCTTCCGTCGGAACAGGAAGGTCCCGTAGAACAACAGCGGAAGCACGCTCAGGGAGACCAGCGCCAGCTCCCAGCTCATCGAAAACATGAAATAGAAAATGCCTATAATGGTGAAAACATCGCTGAAGACCATGACGATGCCGGAGGAGAACATTTCGTTCAGCACCTCAACGTCGTTCGTGACGCGGGTGATGAGCCTGCCGATCGGGTTTTTGTCGAAGAACCTCAGCGAAAGGTTCTGAAGGTGGCGGAAGATCTCCATCCGCAGGTCGTAGATCGTCTGCTGGCCGATCCATTGGGTGAGATACGCGTTGGCATACTGGATGAAGCCCCGGATGACAAGGACGGCAAAGAACAACAGTACCGTGTTGAGCAACCCCTCCTTGTCGCCGGAAGCGATGTCGACGTCGACTGCGATCTTAGTGAAGTAAGGTCGGATGGCCTCAAACGCACTCGTCAGGATGCTGAGCAGGATCCCCAGCGCCACGTACCATCGGTACGGGCGGAGATACTGCAGCAGCCGGCGCATCAGCCGGGCGTCATAGGCTTTGCCTAAAACTTCTTCTTCGTGCATGATTCAACGAAAAATTAAAAACGAAAAATGAAAAACTTAGAGCGTCCTTTGTTTGGAGGTGTTTCGTGCTTTACTGGCGATACTTCCGAGGATCTTCTTGATTTCTTCCGCTTTCTGCAATAAAACTTGTGCGGAAGCGCCAGGGGCTAAATTCTTCCGGAGTATGATTCGCAGCCAATAACAAGTCTCTCTTGCTTCCTTAAGGGCGATGATGACCTTGTTGACAAAGCCTGCCTTGCTCGAGGCTCCTGTGGCTTCTTCCAGATTTGCACCAATGGAGGTCCCTGCCCGTATAAGTTGATCTGAAATTCTATTTCCTACCCTGCTTGCCGGGATCTGCTCTGTGAGTTCGAGAATGGCTAGAGCAAACTCAAAAGTCCTTTCGTTAATATCATACGGTTTCTCCATCTCTTACTCCTCTCCAGGTTTTTTAATTTTTCGTTTTAAGTTTTTAATTGCTTTTACAGTTCTTCCAATTCCCTCTCCAGCAACTGTTTCTCGTGCAGATCCGCGTAGATGCCGCCATGGGCGACGAGTTCCTCGTGCGTACCCCGCTCCACGATCCCCCCTTTATCCAGGACGACGATCAAATCCGCATCCTTGACGGTCGAGATCCGGTGACTGATGATGATGCTGGTGCGCCCTTTCATGAAGGTCCGCAGCCGGTGGAGGATTTCCTCTTCGGTGTAGGTATCGACGGATGAGAGGGAGTCGTCCAGGATGAGGATCTTCGGTTCCCGCATGATCGCACGGGCGATGCTGGCACGTTGCTTCTGTCCTCCGGAAAGCGTAATACCGCGCTCGCCGATCATGGTCTCGAATTGCTTCGGGAACTCTTTTACATCCTTCGCAATCTGCGCTATATCGGCGGCCTGTTCCAGCGCTTCATGGGAAGTGCTGTCACTTCCGTACCGGATGTTGTCCGCGATCGTATCGGAGAAAAGGAAGGTCTCCTGCGGGACGATGCCGATACTCGAGCGCAGCACTTCGAGCGGAATCGACCGTATATCCTTCCCGTCGATCAGAAGCTCCCCGGAGGTACTATCGTACAGCCGCGGGATGAGATTGACCAACGTGGATTTTCCGGACCCCGTGTACCCGACAAGGGCCACGGTCATTCCGCGATCAATTTTCAGGTCGATGTTCGTCAATGTCGGTTTGAGCGTGTTCTTGTGAGTGAACGTCATGTTCTTCAATTCAATCTCTCCGTCGATGCTGCGGATGGAGTGGTCCGTCCCGGCGTTATCGCGGATCTCGGGCTCGGTGTCCCAGATCCTGCACAGGCGCTGCATGGATGCGGCTCCCTGCTGCAGCATGCTCATGACCCATCCGAAGGCAATGACGGGCCAGATCAACATCACAAGGTAAGCGAGGAAGGCGGAAAAGGACCCGATGGAAAGTTCCCCCTCGATGACTCTCAACCCGCCGAAGTAGATTGTGATGATGATCGAGAATCCGACTAGGAGGAACATCAGAGGCCACATCAGGGACTGCACCCGCGCGAGCACGAGGTTCTTCTTGAGGTAATCCCTGCTCAAGGTGCTGAAGCGGTCGATCTCATGGAGCTCCCGCACGTACGATTTGATGACGCGGATGCCCGAGAGATTTTCCTGGGCCCGCGTGGTGAGGAGCGAAAATTTCTCCTGCCGCTCCATCGACTTCACATGGATCGAGTTTCCCAAAAGGTAAACCACGATGGAGACGAGGGGAAGCGGGATCAACGCGAGCAACGTGAGGGACCAATCAGTGATCATCATGAGGGTGAGCACCATGGTGAAGGTCATCAGTGTGTCCGAGGGGTACATGATGCCGGGGCCCAGGACATTTCGCACCGCCCCGATGTCGTTGGTGGCATGGGCCATCAGGTCACCGGTGGGGGTGTTCTGGAAGTAGGGATAGTGAAGCTTCTGCAGGTGTGCGAGGAAATCGTTCCGCAGGTCGAACTCGATATGCCGGGAGGTCACGATGATGGTCTGCCGCGTCAGGAAGGTGAAGATCCCCGCGATGACGGAAAACCCGACGATCAACCCCGCCCACATCGCGAAATCGGAAAGCAACAAGGTGTTCGTGTCGATGGACCGCTTGAGGTCATCAACCGCGCGCCCGAGGAACCATGGCTGCACCACGGTGAAGATATTACTGCCGATGACGGTGACGATCCCCCACAAGAGCGTTTTCTTGTAGCGCAGGAGATACGGTTTAAGACGGAGGAGAGGTTTCATTCAATTAAAAACTAAAAATTTAAAATTAAAAATGAAAAAACATTTGAAATTCCAAATGACAAATCCCAAAGGGCAAATCACCAATAAACACCCTTGCATGATATTTTGGTATTTGGAGTTTGATTATTGGAATTTTACCCTTAGCTAAGGAACGATAAACAAAAACTGAAAACCAAGAAAATCACAACCATGACAAGGTGTGGTGAGAGGGATACTACAAGGCCGAGGCGAATCAAAAATAGTATTGTCCGGTTTGAACGATCCACTATTGCCTGTGGGTCACTTCGCAACCCCCACACGGGCGGAATGGTTCCTCGCTCTGCACTTTCGAGGGATTAACGGTTACCCGATGAGTTCAAATCTCGTGTACGGGTGAAGGGCCTTCGGGATGATCACTTTTCCTTCCGGCGTCTGATAATGTTCAATCAGGGCAGCCACGACGCGCGGCAACGCTAGTCCCGAGCCGTTCAGGGTATGGGCAAACTCAGGCTTTCCTCCACCGGAGGGACGGAAGCGGACGTTCATACGGTGGGCCTGGAACGCCTCGAAATTGCTGCAGGAGGAGACCTCCAGCCACTTTTGTTGACCGGCGGCCCAAACCTCAAGGTCGTATTTTTTGGATTGGGTGAACCCCATGTCGCCCGTACACATCAGGAGCGTTCGGTAGGGGAGATCCAACAGTTGCAACAGGTGTTCGGCGTCCTGCTTCAGCGACTCCAGTTCCTCGTACGACCGGGACGGGTGGACGAACTTCACCAACTCCACCTTGTCAAACTGGTGAAGGCGGTTCAACCCCCGCACATCCTTGCCGTACGATCCGGCTTCGCGCCGGAAGCAAGGGGTATAGGCAGCATAGCGAACCGGCAAATCGGCCTCCGGGAACAGTTCATCACGGTGAAAATTACTGACGGGAACCTCTGCAGTCGGTATCATGAAGAGTTGGTCCCGTTCAACGGCATACATCAGATCCTCTTTGTCGGGAATCTGCCCCGTGCCGCGTGCGCTCTCCTCATTCACCACTATTGGAGGCCAGAGTTCTTTATACCCACGCTGGAGGGCCTGGTCGAGGAAAAAGTTGATGAGAGCCCGCTCAAGGGTTGCCCCTTTCCCCACGTAGAATGGGAATCCGGCTCCGGCCGTTCTTGCGCCGCGGGTGAAATCGATGATCCCCAGTTTTTCGGTCAACTCCCAATGCGGCTTGAGGGGAAAATCCGCCTTGACATGTTCCCCCCATGTGAAGATCTCTTTGTTATCCTCAGGCGTTCTGCCGACCGGAACGGAAGGGTGGGGGATGTTAGGGACGGTCAGGAGCTCCGCATTCAGTCGCGACTCGACTATTCGAAGTTCATGGTCGATCGCCTGGATCCGCTCTTTAACCTTCTCCATCTCGTTGATGGCGCCGGAGGCATCACCCCCTTCTTTTTTGAGCTTCCCTATTTGGCCGGAGACCTCATTCCGCTTTGCTTTGAGGGCCTCCCCCTCCTGGATGAACTTGCGGCGTTCTTCATCCAAGGCGATAATCTCCCCAAGGTTGACCGTGACTCCCTTTGCTTCTGCCCCTTGCCGGACAATGTCGAAGTGTTCGCGGATGAATTTCAAGTCGAGCATGATTGTTCACGATCCTTTCAATGGCACTTGTGCTACTGCCCCGCTCTGGAAAACTCGAGTTCGACGAGCAGGGGGAGGTGGTCTGAAGCATGGGTCTGAATGACGCGGGCGGACAGAACCCGGAGTGTACCGGATGCCGGCCCTTCCGTTTTCGACACAAACACATAGTCGATCCGCTTCCTCGCGGTGTCGGCGGGATAGGTAGGTCCGGGTCCCGTTCCTCCGACCTCCCAGGCGTCAAAAAAATCCTCTTTCAAGAGGCCAACAGTCCGGCTTTCGGGAGTATCATTGAAATCGCCACAGGCGATGACGGGCCGGGCTCCGTGGGCCTTGGCGGCAGATCGGATCTCCCCCACGTTCATGACGCGCTCGGTATCATCTCCCCGGTAATCGATATGGGTATTCATGAAGACAAACTCTTCCCCCTGCGCTTCAAGAACGAGCTGCAGCAAACCGCGCTGTTCCCCCTCACGGATCATCCGGTAGTGAAGGTTCTTTTCCTCCAGGATTGGGAAGCGGGTCAGGATCCCGTTACCGTACTCCCCCCCCTGGTAGTCGATATTCTTACCGAACGCATAGGTCATGCCTGTTTGATCGGCCAGCATGGTCATGATGTCGATCTTCTTCGTCCGTTCCACCCCGCGGTCCACTTCCTGGAGTGCAACGATGTCCGCCCGCGCGTCCTGTATCACCCGGGCAATGCGTTCGATATCGACCTTGCCGTCGAGCCCCTCCCCATGGTGAATATTGTAAGTCATGACGCGTATGGTTTGACCGACGCCCGCGGTCCTGCTTCCGGAGCATCCGGCCATGAGAAAAAGCAGCACGATCAGGCTTGCGAAGACGTTGCGCATGGAGCGTTCAGATGAATTGGTAGCCGATCCAGACGGATCCGATACCGATGCTGATGAGGCCTGCGATTCCCTGGAACACCGGGAGCCCTCGTTGAACAAGGTTTGTCGACGACATTCTGCCGAGCATGGAGGCAAAAAGCATCATGGCTGCGATCGTTCCGATCCCGAAAAGGAGCAAGTACAAACCCGCCACCAGCAGGGATTGGGTCAGCGTGATGGGAATGAGCACCATGACCGATGCCGTCCCTGCCAGGCCGTGTGTGGCTCCAATCAGGAACATCGAATGCCTGTGAGTATGTTGTTGCCCGTGTTGGTGCGAATGAAAATGAGCGTGTTCAACGCCGTCGTGGCGGTGCGTGTGAATATGGATCCGCTTCTTCGAGAGCACATCCTTCAGCACCCAGACCCCGATCCCGACCAGCATTACACCGACGGCGAGCTCTGCCAGAGACTCCACAAGAGGGGGGATGACCACCTTCAAAGCGAGCGTGACGAGTCCGAACAGCAGGAGCGATGCCGTATGCCCGAGTCCCCACAGAAGCCCAAAGACCGCCGCTTTTTGTTGATGGGGATGTTTGCTGGTAAATGCCGTCACGGCCACCACGTGATCGACGTCGAAGGCATGAAGGCAGCCGAGAATAAACCCGGCGATCACCGGTACGATGATATCCACTTATGGTTTCCCCGCTGTCTGAAGTTCTCGTTTCATCAAGGTCAACCCTTCCCGCGTGTTCATTCCTTTCAGGCCGAGTTCGGACTCCGCCCTCAAGGTGATAAATCCCGTGACCAGGGGGCGGAGGGCGGATTGCTGCAGTTCGGCTGAATGTACCTGGGTGATGAGCGATCCATCCAGCCCGAATACCTCGGCGACATGCATGGCGAATTCATAGCGGCTCAGGCGCTCGCTTCCACACACATGATAGAAGCCCTCCCGGTTCATCTCGAACACCCTCACAACCGCAAGGGCAAGGTCGCCGACGTGAGTTGGGTTGCTGATCTGGTCGACGGCGCACCGGATCTGTTTTCCCTCCTGAAGGCTTTTCAAGACCCAGAGCGGAAAGTTCTGCTTGATGTTGATTCCCTGGCCGTACACGACAATAGTTCGGATGATGGAAAACGGGATGTCGGCCATGCGTAGCGCATTTTCTGCTGCAAGCTTGCTCTTGCCATAGTAACTGATGGGATTGGGCCGGTCCTCCTCGGTATACGGGCCGGACTTGCCGTCAAAAACATAATCGGTGGAGAGGTGGATCAGCTTTGCGCCGACTTTCCGCGCGGCTTCAATAAGATTTTCCACCCCCACCACGTTGACCCGCCATGCCTCCTCGCGGTGGGTCTCGCACCAATCCACGTTCGTCGCCGCCGCTGCGTTGATGATGGTGGTCGGTTGAAAACTGGAGACCAGGCTTTTCACATCCCCCTTGCGCGTGATGTCCAACTGCGTGTAGTCCAGCAACCGGTCATCGAACACGAATGAACGATGGTGGGAGGTGTTGAGAACTTCGTACTCCGTCTGGGTGCTGAGGATCAAGGCAAGACGTTGTCCGAGAAGGCCGTTTGCCCCGCAGATCAGGATCCGTTTCATCGCAGGCTCTCTTCCAACGCCGTCCCCGCATCGGTTTTCTCGTCCCGGTACTTGATGATCACAGGAGTGTAGAGGGCGATATGATGTTCTTTCGCAAACGGAGCCTCGATATGCCGGCTTCCCTGCACGACGACGGCCCCCTCCGGAATAACTAAGGCGTGATCCGCCGTCCTGCGATAGACCTCCTGCTTTGCCAGGTCGTACACTGGTGTGGATCCGGTCAGCACTACGCCTGCCCCGATCACCGCCCGGCGTTTCACGATAGTCCCTTCATAAATGCCGCAGTTGCCCCCGACCATCACATCGTCTTCGATAATGACAGGCATGGCTCCGATCGGTTCGAGCACCCCTCCGATCTGTGCCGCCGCGCTCAGATGGACGCGTTTGCCGATTTGAGCGCACGATCCGACCAGCGCATGCGAATCGACCATCGTTCCCTCATCGACGTATGCCCCCACATTGATGTAGGCGGGGGGCATGACGACCACACTTTTTGCCACGTAGGACCCGTCGCGGATGGCCGTGCCTCCGGGGACAACCCTCACCTGGTTGTCGAGTGAAAGGCGCTTCAGAGGGTATGTGTTCTTGTCGAAGAAGCGGAACTGATCGTTGATCCCGATCTCCACCATCTCACCCAGCCGGAACCCGAGCAGGATCCCCTTCTTGACCCAGTTGTTGACAATCCAGCCGGCAGTGCTGCCGTTTGCCGTAGAACGCTGGGCGGCCCGGATCTCGCCGCCGTTCAGGAAGAACTTAAATTCATTGAAGGCGCGCAGCGCCGCTGTCCGGTCGAGCGTCCTGATGTCTTCCGCGTAGAACTGTTCGATCTGTTCGTGTAATGCCATGAGTTCTCTTTGTTACCGCGGTGTCTTGAGAAGTTTCAACTCACGCAGCACCGCCGTAAGCTTGGTCCGGTTTGCCGGACTGATCGGCACGAGCGGCAGGCGATAGACCTCTTCGATCATCCCCATCATCGCGAGCGCTGCTTTGACTGGAATCGGGTTTGCTTCGATAAAATTAATGTTCATCAAGGGGAGCAGCTTGTTGTGCAACGCCCGGGCTTTTTCGAAGTTCCCCTTGAGGCCCTGCCTGACCAGTTCCGAGAAATCCCCTGGCGTTTCATTGGCCACCACGGAAATACAGCCGTCTCCTCCCAGCGCCATCATAGGGAGGGTGATCGCGTCGTCACCGGAGAGGAGGGAAAAATTCTTCGGTTTATGGAGGGCGATCTCCATGATTTGAGCAAAGTTTCCCGAGGCTTCCTTCACCGCCACGACGTTGGGAATTTCCTCCGCCATGCGAAGGACCGTCGCCGCTTCGATATTTCCTCCGGTTCTGCCGGGGACATTATAAACGATGATCGGGATGTCGACCGCTTCGGCAATCGCCCGGTAGTGCTGGTAATATCCTTCCTGCGTCGGCTTGTTATAGTATGGTCCGACAACAAGAGCGGCGTCGGCACCGGCCTTCCTAGCGTAACGTGTCTGTTCGATGGCTTCGGCGGTGTTGTTGCTCCCTGTGCCGGCGAAAATCTTCGCCCGTCCGTTTGCCGCCTCCAGCACTACGTCGAACACCCGGAAGTGTTCTTCATATTCCAGCGTCGGGCTTTCCCCGGTTGTTCCGACCGGGATCAGTGCCTCGACCCCTCCCCTGATCTGGAATTCCACAAGCTTCCGTAACGCTTTTTCATCGAGAGTGAGATCCCGTTTGAACGGGGTGACGATTGCCGTTCCCGTTCCCTGAAATTTTTTCCATGTTGCCATATTATTCCCCGGTTTTCAAGAAGTCCGCCAGTACATCTTCCATGGTGAATACTCCCGATTTTTTTTCGATCCATGCGGCTGCAAGGAGCGCTCCGAGGGCAAAGCCCGATCGGTTTTTTGCCGTGTGGGTGATCTCGATGCTGTCTGCCCCGGAGTCAAACGTGACACGATGGGTCCCAACGACGCTCCCGGCCCTCGTGGAAGCAATGGCAAGCTGATCCGGCCTGATCTTGCCCTCCGGGTTTTTTGCAAGGATTTCCTTTTTCCGATGAAGTTGCCGGATCAGGAGATCAGCCAGGGTCAAGGCAGTTCCGCTGGGACTATCCAACTTTTCCTTGTGGTGGATTTCGTGGATGAATACATCGTACTCCGGAAGTTTATCCAGAATCTTCCCCCCCTGGTTGACAAGGCTGAACAGGATGTTGACACCGATGGAGAAGTTCGATGCATAGACGACCCCGATGTTGTTCTTTTGAGCGATCGCCCGGACCTCGGGCAATGCGTCATACCAGCCCGTCGTTCCGATGACGAGCGGCTTCCCCCATTCAGACCACTGCCTGACATGGCCGACCACCGACGATGGTGTGGCGTTATGGATTGCTACATCGGCTTTCCCGGCCGTTCCGGCGGAGGGGGGAGGGGATTTCGAATCGATCGTCAACACGATCTCGTCGCCCCGCTCAAGCGCGAGCCGTTCGATCTCTTTACCCATCTTTCCGTATCCGATCAAGGCGATCTTCAAGGTCAGTTCACCCCGATGGATTCGAAGATCTCCAGGGCCGGGATCGGCTCGAAAAATTCGCCATGAAGGCGTTTGACCGCCTCGTTGATTTGCGCTTCGTCGATGACGAGGCTCATGTTGATCTCCGAGGCCCCCTGGGAGATCATCACCACGTTGATGTCGGCCAGGGCGCGGAAGATACGGTCGGCGATACCGACCGTTGAATGCATTTGTTCGCCGACGATGCAAAGGATAGCCTTATTGTTCAACACCGAGACCTCGGCAAACTGTTCGAGGTCCTTCACAATGTCCCCCAGCTGGTTTGAATTATCGATGGTCAACGACACGGCGACCTCGGAGGTGGCGACCAGATCGACCGGCGTGGTATGCCTGCTGAAGACGGAGAAGATCGACTCGAGAAAGCCGTACGCCATCAGCATGCGGGTCGACTGGATGTTGATGACGGTGATCCCCTTCTTGGAGGCGATCGATTTCACTGCCGCGTTGGATTTCGGGGGATCGGCCACGATCCGGGTGCCGGTGGAATTCGGGCGCTTCGAATTCAGGACGATGACCGGGATGTTTTTCTTCACCGCCGGCAGAATGGTGCTTGGGTGCAGAACCCTCGCGCCGAAATAGGCAAGTTCCGATGCTTCCCGGAAGGAGATGACTTTCAGTTTCTTTGCTGCGGTGACAATACGCGGGTCGGCGGTCAACACGCCGTCAACATCGGTCCAGATTTGAATTTCCTCGGCCCCTAGCGTGGCCCCGATGATGGCTGCGGAATAGTCTGAGCCGCCCCGACCGAGGGTTGTGGTAATCCCGTTGACCGTCGAACCGATGAACCCCTGAGTCACGATGATGGTCCCGGAGGCAATTTTCGGGGCGAGCAGGGCACGGGTCCTTTCCTCAATGTGGGGAAAGAGCGGGGTGGCGCTCACGTAGCGGTCGTCGGTCACCATAAACGAACGGGCATCGACCAACTCGGCAGGAAGGCCATGTTCCACCATTGCCCGGGCCACGATCAAGGTTGAAAGGCGCTCCCCCACGGAGGCGATGGCATCGCGCGAACGATTGGTGAGTTCACCGAGGATGGCAATCCCCTGGCACAGGTTCTTCATCTCGTCAAACCGGCGGCGTACTTCGAGGATCAGTTCCTGGATGTTTGAACGTTGTGTGATGAGATTCTCAAGGATGAGGACGTGGCGTTCCAGGAGTTCGTTCAGCAAACGGTTTGCGTCGTCCAGTTTACTCTCGACCGCAAACTGTGCCGTCCCCAGGAGGGTGTTGGTGGCTCCTGCGATGGCGGAAAGGACCACGACCGGATTCCGCTGTCGCTCCCTGGAGACGACTTCGATCATCGTATTCATGGCACGGGCATCCTCCACCGACGTGCCGCCAAACTTCATGACGATCATGCTGATCCCTCCCTCATCGTGTCCCCGTCTCCGGGATTCCTGGTACCGGCTCGGGGGTTATCCGGAGGCCTTCGAAACCTCGCATCGTGGCTTTGCGCGCGGCCAGTGTGGTTGCAATCGTCGCAGCTTTTTCCATGTCCTTGGTTCTGATCGTTTCGAGAAACCATGCCGCTCCGAAGACATCACCGCAACCGGTGGTGTCGAGCACGTCCGCCACCGGAACGGCGGGGATCTCATGACGAAACGCTTTCTTGTGCTCCTGACGGATCAGTGTCGCTCCCCGTTCACCCCGCGTAATGAGGAAAGCATTTACCATTAAGGGGAGGAGTTGGTTGATCAGGGTCGGTTCATCATACCGCTCGGCACTCAGGCCTGCGGCCTCTTCTTCGTTCATTTGGATGGAATGGATCATAAAACACCATCGCCGCCAGTCGGTCAGGGAACGGCGAAAACGCCCCTGGTCCTGATCGATGCCGAGGGTGAGCGAGTGGAAGTCAAAATGGATCGGCGTCCCCTGGTCCCGCACCTGCATCCGGATATAATCTAACGTTTCCAGCGTCAAATCAAAACCTGATGCCATATTAATCAACACGCCGTCAGCGTCGAGATGCGGTTTGATTTTCGCGAACGGGATCGGTGGAGTGAGGTGTTTCGAGCACTGGACCCGACTGCCGGCTGCCCCGGGGAAATAATGGACCTCGTTCGTGGGTCCCTTGACCTTGAACACGCCTTTGGTTTCGACGTTGCCAAACGATTCCAGGGTTTGGATGACGGTCTCGTGATCTTTTTCCCCCACCCCAAAAACGGGGGTCACACGATCATCGCTCCCAAGAAGCGTTGCCGCAGTGGCGAGGGAGTATAGTATCCCCCCAAGGCTTTCGTGTACTTCCTCCGTGCCGTTCTGACCGGAAAGGTGGTGTACGTCCCTGGCCAGATGTCCGATAATGACGAGTTTCAAGAAGGCTTATGGTTAATTGAGTGATTGGTTCATTGGTGCATTGGAGGAGGCTTCACATCGTGTGATGTTTCTACATTCGCCGTGTCGGTCCGAGGTCCGTTAATTCCTCCTCGTTGAGGCGCCAGAGCCTCTGGCAGGGGAACCGGTTTTCGTAGAGCGCTCTTCCGACGATCACCGAATCGACACCAAATTTTTCCAATTCCTGCAGGACAAGCAGATCGCGATACCCTTGGATCCCTCCTTGGGCGGTCACGCGCACGCTCGCCATCGTGGCGAGGTCCCTGAGGGCGGAGATGTTCAACTGTTTGGACTTTCCATCCTCCGCAATATCGGAATACACCACCCGCATGATCCCTATTTTTTTCATTTGACGGGCGAATGCAACGGGGGAGTGATCGATTTCTTTTTTTCCCCCTTCGGTTCTTATATGGCCGTTCCTTCCTTCAATGGCGATCGCGATCCTGCGCGCCCCAAGCTCTTTGACAAGCCGCTCCACAAGGGCCGGATTGTTCACCGCGGCGGTCCCCAACACGACCCGATACACGCCCAGCTCCAGCACGCTTTTAATTTCTTCATAGTCGCGCAATCCACCCCCCACCTGAACGGGGATGTCCACCGCCTCCACCATGCGTTTGATCGTATCGAGGTTCCGAAGCGTTCCTGTCTCAACGCCGTCGACATCGACCACATGGAGTGTCTTTGCGTTCTCTCCACGCCAGAGTACAGCCATCTTCACAGGATCGACGGAATAATTATGTTCCGATCCCGGAGTGCCGTGAACGAGCTGGACACACTCGCCGCGGCGGATCTCTATGGAGGGGAAAATCAGCAGCATGGGGGCAGCACCCCGCTTCATCATGAAAAAAAGCCCACCGTCAAAGGTGGGTAAGGGTTGTTGTCTGACCTGACGGAGGGAAAATGCGCAGATTTCGCGTGAAATTCAAGGCAGGATACGGAAGGAACGAGGGTTGGCTTTCGGCAGATGCGAGAGAGGGGAAAGACGCCAGGCGGATCCTTATGCTCGCATCAATATTTCTGAAATAGACTCAAGCAGCACATCGGATGTAAACGGTTTTTGAAGAAAGGCAACCCGCTGCTGATCGTCGAGGGAATTCAGTGTGACGCTCTCGGCGAGTCCACTCATAACCACAAACCGTTGATCCGGCTTGATCTTGAGAATCTCTTTGATCATGGCTATTCCGTCCATCCTTGGCATCATGATGTCAGTGAGGATGAGGGAGATGTCGATCTGTCGCTGTTGGAACAGCGAAACGGCCTCGTCCCCGTCTGACGCAGTAAGCACACGAAACCCGCAACCTTCCAGGGTGGTCACCGTCACCTCACGGATGGCTGCTTCATCATCTACAACCATGATAAGTTCATTCCGCCCGACGATGGTGATATTGGCACGCCGGGCAGGGGGTGATTGCTGCGGTGCAGTATCCGAAATGGGGAAGTACACGCTGAACTCCGTTCCCTTGCCGACCTCGCTCCTGACATCGATGAACCCACCGTGGGCCTTGACGATTCCCAGGACCGTGGAAAGACCGAGCCCCGTCCCTTTCCCATATTCCTTGGTGGTGAAAAAAGGATCGAAGACTTGATCAAGGACTTCCGGTGGAATGCCCGTTCCCGTGTCCCGCACGGAAAGGAGAACGTAGGGCCCGACTTTTGCCAGGGGATTTCGTCGCGCGAACCGCTCATCCAGCTCAACGTTGTTCGCCGTGATGGTCAACTCACCGCCGTCGGGCATGGCGTCACGCGCGTTGATGAAGAGATTCATGAGAGTTTGATGCACCTGGGTTGCGTCGCCGAGAATCGTCCGGAGATCCTTAGCCAGGTTTTCAGAAATCCGGATCGATTTTGGGAAAGTCTCTTTCCCGATGCTCACAATTTCCCTGATGATGTGGCGCGGCTGCAGGAGGACCCGCTCCCCCTCCACCCCCCGGGCAAACGTCAGGACCTGCTTGATCATATCCGCCCCCCGTTTGGCGCTTGCTTCAACGGTATCGAGGAGTTTCAAAGTCTTCGGGTCGACGCTCTCGCGCCGTAAAATCGCGGCCGCCATCATGATCGGGCCTAGGATGTTATTGAGGTCGTGGGCGATTCCCCCGGCGAGCGTGCCGATGCTTTCGAGCCGTTGCACCCTCAGGAATTGTCGTTCGAGTTTTTTCAGTTCGGTGATATCTTCGTCCACGACGTAGATGAATTTCGGCCGTTGCTCTGCGTCCTGCACCAGCGTCCAACTGCTCGCGATAATGACCTCCGCGCCGTCCCGGCGTCGGCGTATCCACTCCCCCCGCCAGTCGAGTTCCCGCAGAACGGTTCTTTTTGTATCTTCGTACTTGGACCAGAGTTCGTCGGGCAAGCAGAGTGAGACCGGTTTTTCCAGGATCTCATCCCGTTTCCATCCATAGAGCTGCTCTGCTCCCGTATTCCAGAAGGTGACGCGGTCATCCATGGTCAGGACCATGATTGCTTCGGAACCTACATCCAGCAGCGCCGCCTGCTCGCGGATTTTTTCATCAAGCCTCTTGCTCTCGGTGACGTCGATCATCGAAGCGACGCTTGTCATGCTCCGGGGGATCATCGCGATCGTGAGGAGAATGGTGCGGAGTTCACCGTTGCGGTGGATGAACCGGAATTCGTACATCGAAGGAGCCGTCGCAGGTTCCTTCCGCCGGAAGCCAAGGTACTGTTTCATGGACTCAAGGTCTTCCTTGGCAATAAATTCGTTCCATTTCCTCTTTCCTTCAATCTCTTGCTTGCTGTAGCCCGAAAGTTTTGTAAAGATGGAATTGACCAGCTGGATCGTGAAATCCTCCCCGATCAGCGCCAGTGCCGTGCCGCTTGCCTCAAAGATCGTCCGATATTTTTCCTCCGATTGGGCAACCTGGAGTTCGGCGGCTTCCCGCCTGGCGTGTTCCTCTTTCTCGCGGAGTGCCCTTGCGATGACCGACGGGAGCCGGTTGAGATTTCCTTTGAGTACGTAATCCGTAGCGCCGTTTTTCAGGGATTCAATCGCCCGCTCTTCGCCGATTGTTCCGGAGACGAAGATGAACGGGACATTGGGGCGTTGTTGTTGAGCGAGTTTCAGCGCGCTCATCCCATCAAAGGAAGGGAGGTTAAAGTCGCTCAGGATAAGATCGGGATCTTGCGTGGTGAGGGCGTCGGAATATGCCGAAAAATTGTCCACTACCTTCACCGTACAGAGGAACCCCTGTCGTTGGAGCGTCTCTTGGATGAACTCCGCATCGATCTTGTTGTCTTCGAGATGAAGAATTCGAAGAAGGTCGGCCATCGCGTTATCCTCGAAAAGTCGGTGGTTGATCAGTTTCTTTGCTTGATGCTTCCCGGAGGTGTTTCATTGATCACAGCCCAGAAGAGCCCCAGCTCACTCACTACCTTCACAAACTTGTCGAAATCGACGGGTTTGACGACATACGCGTTCACCCCCAAACGGTAACTTTCAATGAGGTCCTTCTCTTCCCGGGAGGAGGTGAGCATCACCACGGGGATCATATTGAGGCTGCTATCCGCTTTGAGGTGGCGGAGTACCTCCAGTCCATCGACCTTCGGCATTTTGATATCGAGAAGGATGACTGCAGGATTGCCGGGGCCCCTCGTGGCAAAACTACCCCGCCGGTACAGGTAGTCGAGGGCCTCGGCCCCGTCGCGGGTTACGATCACCTCGTTGGCAAGATTGTGCTCTTCGAGTGCGGCAAGGGTCAATTCAACGTCACGGGCGCTGTCTTCCACGAGCATGATGCGTTTGAGCTCATTCATGAGATGTCCTCCTCGGGATGTGGAAATAAACAATAGACGGTTGCACCTTCCTGAAGTTTTCCTTCAGCCCAGACACGCCCGCCATGGCGAAGCATAATACGTTGAACCGTGGCCAAGCCGATCCCGGTTCCCTCGAACTCGTCCGAGGAGTGCAGGCGTTGGAATACGCCGAAGAGCTTATGGGCATAATTCATATCGAAACCGACGCCGTTATCCTTCACCCAGAGAACAGAATCGCCGTTTGCCTCGGTCCGGGCATCGAGCTCAATGACGGCTCGCTGACGTGGACGTGTGTATTTGATAGCATTGGAGAGAAGGTTGACAAAGACCATGCGGAGCATGGAGGGATCCCCGAGAACCTCCGGAAGAACGCCCACCTTCCACTCAATAGTACGCGCTTGCGTGTCGGGTTCGAGACGTTGTATTACGTTATGCGCAAGGCTCGTGAGATCGACACGAGTTTGCATGAGATCGGCACGGCTCATCCGGGAAAAGACGAGAAGGTCGTCAATCAGGTCTCCCATTTGTTTGGCCGCTGTGGTGACGATGGTCAGGTAGCGCTTCCCCTTTTCGTCGATGCTTCGCCCCACATGGTTCTGCAACAACTCCATGAACCCATTGATATGGCGGAGAGGGGCGCGGAGGTCGTGGGAGACCGAATAGCTGAACGCTTCCAATTCCTTATTTGCAAGCTCCAGTTCTTCCCCCTTCTTTTGAAGATTGGTGTTCAGGGTTCGCCTTTCGCGTTCAACAATCTTGCGTTCCGTGATGTCCCGGACAATGCCGATGAGGCGGGGAGGTCCCCCGGTGTGGACAATATCCAATGCAATTTCCAGATCGATCAGGCGACCGGATTTGTGAACAATCTGAGCTTCCTGCACGGTGTCGACCGCTTCTCCCCTCAAGAGTCTCATCACCTGTTCCCGCGCGGCTCCTTGCAGCGGTCCCGGGATCAACTCAAAGAGTGAACCGAGGGCTTTCACCTCTGCTTCCGGGTAGCCGGTAATCCGGCAAAACGCATCGTTCACATAGATGATCCGGTCTGCTTCCGTCATCACCACTCCTTCCCCCAGATTGCTTTGGGTTTTCAGAAGCGTTTCGTAAAGCTCGGTCTGGTGATGAAGCTCTTCGAGTGCCCGATGTTTATCGGTGATATCGAACATGGTCGTCCGGCTCCTGACGAAATTTCCATGTTCGTCGGTCATGGCGGTTGCACTCAACAGCGCCCTAAAAGTTGAACCGTCCTTGCGTTTCACCTCGAACTCGAGATCGTTGATGTACCCCTCCGCCAGGAATTTGGGAAAAGTCCGTTTGAATTGCTCGATCCCTTTTTCAGTGAAAAAATCACTGATTTTCAACATCCCAACCACCTCCTCCCGGTTGTACCCCAGCCATGCTAATTCAGTATTGTTGATGCTGAGAATGGTCCCGGAGGCATCGAGCGAATGGTAACCGCATGGGGCGTTATGATAGAGGTCCTCGATTTCCCGGGCTGCTTCCTGGAGTGCCTTTTCCGAACGTTGCCGCGCGGTGAGCCCACGTTCAATGAAGATATAAAGAGCCAGGAAAAGGCCCAGGATAAGAACCGTAAGCAGTGCAAAGAAGGTGATGGAGCGTGAGAGGCCGGATTCGTGCTCCATGAGCCGCATCTCCAGGAACAATCGCTCATCGTCCTGGAGTCTCCGCACAAGGGCTCGGATGCTGTCCATGGCCGTTTCCCCCTCCCCCGATGCGACCAGCTTTTGTGCTGCGGAAGGTCCCCCCCGACTATAGACGTCAATCAGTTTTTTTGAAGATTGGAACTTCCTTTCGATGAAGGGCTCGAGCCGCTCGATCCTGTCCCGTTGGCGGGGATGGTTCTCCTCAAGTTGTTTCAGAGCGCGCATCTGTTCCCCGATCCGTTCGCGTGCCGCTTCGTACGGCTCGAGGAAAGCAGGGATGCCCGAAAGGACGAACCCCCGCGCGCCCGTTTCGATGTCTTTCATGGTGGAGATCACCGCTTCGGATTCAGAGAGCATCCGGTAGGCATGGCTGATCAATCCGCTGTTTTCGACAAACCGAACGCTGTTTTCATACGAAAAAATGCTCACAACGAGGACGGAGGAAAAGGAAATCCCGAACCCGGCGATGATCATCCTGTCTACGCGGAGCATTTTCGCGTCCAGATCGGCGGGAAGCGGGGCAAGGAGGCGCTGGTCGAGGATGGCGCTGATCAGTCCGACCCCGAGCAGTATGAACGAGAAAGAAGTATTGAGGGCCATCGGAATCGTAGGGCCGATGGCGAAGAGGGGAGCGTCAAGGAGGTAGCCGACGAAGAAGACGATGCCGATCGACATGAGCGCAAGGGAGGCGACTCCGGCGAGAGCCTCAACGGTTCTGCGGCGAGCCCGGAGTGTGAGGGTGAACAACGCGATCGAGGAGAGAAGAAAGCAAACCGCGGTGAAGAACGCCATCCGTCCGACGGGAGCGCCGCCGATTTCTTCGCGGGGAGGATCGATGACCCAGGAATCGACACGGAAGTCGGCTCCTGAAACATACTCCACCATCCGTGGCACGATCATCGTCAAGGTGAACAGCACACAGAGTCGCACGACGGCGCGGCTCCAACTGTGTCCTCCCCCAAGGACGCAGAGAGCCGCGCCGAGGAGCGTAAACGAGAGCGCGGTGTTTGCCGCCATCGGGATGAGTCCGGGGATGATGGCGGTCAAGATGCGTGAACTGGTGAGCCAGCCTGCGAGGGCGGTTGCGCCGACAGCGATCACGACAATGCTGGAGAATATGGTAAGTCGTCTCACGCGCCGTGAATTTCCTTCGCTCGTTAACTCCTGGGATGTCTTCCGAGGACAACGCCATGAGATGGAAACATTGTCTCCAGGCTCTTTTTGAGGGACGACTTCGTCAGTATGCTCGTCGCCCCCGCTTCCAATGCCTTGGTCCTATAGATTGGATCGTCGAACATGGTGGCAACCACAACGGAAGTTTCCAGGCATTCCTCCCTGATCATCCGCGCAGCTTCGATGCCGTTGCACCGCGGGAATTCGATATCGACAACGAGCATGTGCGGCTTCAGTTTTCTGACATGTTGGATCAGATCCTGCCCGTCCGCAATTTCCCCGATCACCTTGTAGTTTGGAAACCGCCCGATATACTCGCAGATGATCTTGCGGATGTCCTGGTGATGGTCTGCAACCAGAACGGTAGTATGCTCCATGAACTTCCCCCCTCTTCAATTGTTAGTAATAATAAAAGGAAGGGGAACTTGTGACAATTGTCAATTGGTAGAAATACCTACACCTTCGTACGTACTTTTACCAATGACAGGTTGGCAGATTTGGGGAAAAGTAGTAAAAGGGGAGCATTTTGGCAACAATTGAATCAGGAGGGAAAAAGGGAAAGGGGGGATCAAGAAATGGAAGGTCTACCTCGTGGGAGATCGTCCATGGTGATGATCCCTTCACGTAAAGCGATCCTGGTGAGGCCGGCAATATTGCCCACCCCTAATTTCCGGGCAATGTGCTCCTTGTGCGCATGAATGGTCCGAAGGGAGACCGTAAGACGTTTGGCGATCTCCTTTGCCGGAACCCCACTGACGAGAAGCCTGAGGACTTCCATTTCCCGCGTGGTCAGATCAGAGACCGGGTCGCCGGGATGTCGACCTTCCGGACGCATCAATTCTTCCAGGAGAACCTGGCTGGCTCTTGGACTATAGTGCACGCCGCCGGAACAGACAGTTTCGATCGCCTTCACAAGCTCAGACGGGGGAGTATCCTTGAAGACATACCCCTTCGCTCCAAGCTTCGTGATGTTGACGATATATTCCCTGTTATCATGCGTGGTCAGGGCGAGAATCTTCGTTTTCGGGCCGAGCTTCGTGATATGCTTGGTCGCTTCAAGTCCGCTCATCTCGGGCATTTGGATATCCATCAGGATCACATCCGGCTGGAGCTTCTTTGCCAGGGTGATGGCCTCCCTGCCGTTGGAGGCTTCGCCAATCACCCGGATGCGGCGGTTTGTCGAGAGCGAATATTTGATCCCCTCCCGAACAATCGGATGGTCATCGACAAGCAGGAGTGTAATGGTGGCTGGAGATCGTTTTTTACTCATGGTCGTTGATCGAGAGTGGGGGGCGATGAAAGCGGTATCGTGACGACGATCTCCGTCCCTTTGCGCGGACGCGAAGTCAGTGCGAATGTTCCGCCGATAATCGATGCACGCTCTTTCATATCGATGAGTCCCATGCCGGCGGCCTGTTCCTTCTTGTTCTTTGTTGTGCTGTGCGGGAATCCTTTCCCGTTGTCGCTCACCGTTGCCTGAAGAAGGGATCCTTCCGTCGAAAGGGTGATGGTCACTTTTTTTGCGCGCGCGTGCTTTTCCACATTGGCCAGCGCCTCCTGCATGATGCGAAAGACGGTCACTTCCACGTCGGCAGGAAATTGCAGGGGGGGATCGGGCGGGGTGAAGAGCGCCTTGACGCCTGTTCTCTGCGAGAATTCGATCGCCAGGCTGTTGATGGCCGAGATGAGTCCGAAGTCGTCAAGGACCGTCGGACGCAGGTTGCGGGAGATCCTCCGCACTTCGCGCATGGCGTAATCGAGCAGGGCCCTTCCCTTGAGGAAATTATCCCGTGCAATCCTCGACGTTAGCTTGGTTTTTTCCCGTGCAAACTCGATGCGGAACTTCCCCGAGGCGATAATCTGGTTCACGCCATCATGCAGCTCGCGGGCAACCCGCCGACGTTCCGCTTCCTGCGCGGCAAGGATCCGTTTGGAGAGAGTCCGCAAGGTTTCCTCGGCTTTTTTCCGCTCATCGATATTTTCGACCATCCCGAGGCCGTAGAGGGGCTTTCCGCCGGAATCACGCAGGAGGCTCGCCGTCAGATGGGACCAAACGATCTCCCCATTCTTCCTGATGTAGCGTTTTTCAAGTCTATAAAAAGGTATTTTCCCCCTGACCAACTTTGCTGCAAGGGCACGGTCGGAGGCCAGGTCGTCGGGGTGTGTGATATCTTGAAAGCTCTTCCCCACCAGTTCTTGTGATTCGTACCCGAGCATGGCACAGAGGGCGGTATTGACCTTCAGGATCCGGATGCTTTGATCGACGAAGGCCATCCCGATGGGTCCCTCCTCGAAGATCTTCCGGAAACGCTCTTCGCTCTCCCGCAGGGCGACTTCGCCAAGTTTTCGCTGGGTGATATCCCTGTTGATCGCCAGAATGCCGACAATCTCCCCGGAAGGATCGATAAGCGGCAACTTGGTTGTCAGGATGCATCGTTCCAGATTCCCCGTTCGGGGATCGATGCGCGATAACTCCTTGTTCATAATCGGTTCTCGCGTTCGGAGCAGTTCCTGTTCTTCCTCGAACTGCTCGCGGGCAAGCTTCGGTCGAACGTAATCGAAATCCGTTTTTCCGATCAACTCTTCCGCACTTGCTGCGCCAAGCGCTTTCACGGTACCCTGGTTCACGATGAGGAACCGCCCGTGAGGATCCTTCAGCGCAAACTCATCGGGGAGGGCCTCCACCAGCGTGCGCAGCAGACGGCGCTCTTTTTCCAGCACTTCCTCCGCGCGTTTCCGTTCGGTCGTGTCGCGCCCGACGGATTGGATCTCGACGATCCGACCCCGGTCATCGAGGATGGCATGGTCTGTCCATTGCTGCCACCGGACTCCCCCGGACGGGGTGACAACAAGGTGCTCGCTGGATAGTACGGGAGTCTTGTTCGAAAGAGAGGCGAGATGTTTTTCGACGGCATCAAGTTCCCCCCTCATGAGGAACTGTTTGAAATTCTTCCCGATCAGTTCATCCCGGCTCCTGCTGAAGGTGCGACAATACGCGTCGTTGACGAAGGTGAGCGTGCCGTTGGGAAGGAACCGGCAGATGAACTCCGTCTGGTCTTCCACGACCGCGCGGTAGCGGTTCTCGCTCTCGCGCAAGGCGGCATCCTGTTTTCGTTTCCGGTGCACATAGGCTCCCCCCATCACGATGAACGCAAGGCTGAACATCCCTATGGGAATAAGAAACGCCGGGTGTTCGAACAACCCCGGTTCAACGGCGAAGGATACCGGGGAGCCGGGCTTCAAAAAGCTGCCATCCAGACCTTTTGCCTGAACGACCACACTATGCTTACCGGTGTGCAGATCGGGGAATTGCACCTCGCGCGCCAAGCTCCATGCCGACCAGGAACCCTGATCGATCTTATAGCGGGTCTCGATCTTATCCGGTTCGATCTCTCCCCAGGAAGCATAAGCCTGCCACCGTACCAACGCGTGGTCTCCCTCAAGAATGGGTTTGGAGAGTTCGACGAGGGGGGGAGGTGAGGTCTCCGTTCGGTTGAGAATGCTCACCCCGCTTCCGGAGCTGCCTATGTAGACTTTATCCTCCAGCGGTAGGATCTCCCACAGGCGCAAGCTCTGAAGTCCGTTGCCGGTGGTATAGGAAGAGAAAACCCCGTTCGCGTAGATGGATAACCCACTCCTTGTTGAAATCCAAAGTGTGTTGGACTCATCAACCTTGATGTCCCAGATTTCCGAACTGATAAGACCGTCTTCGACCGTCAGGAAATGCGGGTCCTTGTCTCCATCGATCATGCCAAGTCCGGTATGCTGGTCGGTGAACCAGACGATGCCTTTCCGGTCGATCACGAGTGCTGGAACACGGTCGGTGGCGGGGAGCCCCCGACCCGCTGTCCAGTGTTTCCACGATCCCTTGTTCCACCGGCTCAAACCGCCGTAGGACGCGAACCACAAGGACCCATCAGGATGTTCCGCGAACCCATACATTCGGCCGTTGATCATCCCTTCTGCGACTCCCCATCGGACGAATGATGTCCCATCGTACACGAAAGCCCCCGGCTGGTTCTGCGGGTCCGCATAGTTTGTTCCCATCCCCATAAACCACAGTCGTCCGCTCCGGTCCTTGAAGATCTTGTGCACGCGGGGTGCCCCCAGCCCCTCGTTGGGTCCAAAGTGTTTCCACTGTCTCCCATCCCATCGGTAGACCCCTTCGAAGGAGGCCCCGCTGCCGATCCAGATGTTTCCCCCGTTGTCCTCGATGATTCCGGTGACAAGGTTCAGCGGCTTTCCGAGGACGCGGTCAATCCATCGAACCGAACCGTCCGGTTTGCGGATCTCAAGACCGCGCATCGTTCCCATCCAGATGGATCCGTCGGAGGTTTTGTACACTTCGTGGACGGAATTACGCAGGTCGGGGAACGGATACCGCCAATATGTCCAACGCCGGGAAGCATGGCGGTGCAGGAATAACCCCCGCTCGGTTCCCACCCAGAGATCACCGTTCACCCGGAATTTGAGAAACTGGATATTGGTCATCTGGGGGGGAAGGGGGGAGAAGTTCTTCCAAGTCCCGTTACTGCGGATTCGCACCTCCCCGGATTCGTACGCCACGACGGGATTACCGTTCTGATTGAAATCGATTGATTGGACGAGCGACAACTGTTCCGTGGCGCTCCGTACCGGCACCCCGTTGCCCCTCCATTCCCAGAGTCCCTGCTCGTCGGCTGGGAGTGCGATACTCGCGATACCGATTCCTTCTTTGTTCTGAACGATTGCCTTGATGGCAAAATAGAACTCTCCGTACTGCAACACCTGTATCCACGAAGTTTGCTGAAGACGGTAGAGTCCTTTGGTCGTATTGAGCCAAATATCCCCCTTTTCTGTTTTCCAGAGATTCGGATTTCCGTCTGAAAGCAGTTCGTCTTCTTGAGTGAGGTGGAAGGGATGGAAATTTCGCCCGTCGTAGGTCCAGAGGCCCTTCCGCGTGTACAGAAGGACCAGGGAATCTTCCAGGGGGACAATGGAATAAATATTCTCCTCGTTCCCCTCGAGCTTGAAGGAGACCGCCGTCATGGTTTCCCGTGACCCGTGGTACAAACGGCTTCCCATCAGGGCGAGGATTTCCTCCTGGCCGTACGGGAGGATGATCGTTGCAGGGGACGTGGGGGCTCCGTTAGCCTGCGCTACGGGCCGCCAGCGATACCCGTCGTACCATGCAATGCCTTGACGCGTTGAAGCCCATGGTGTGCCATCGGGCGATTCGGTCACGGAATAGACGTTGTTGTCCGGAAGCCCGGACCCTGTGCTAAAGTGGACCCAGCGCCACGATTCATACAGGGTTTCGGTCTGTGCATCCAGGGAAGTTGCAGGCCACGCAAGCTGAAACAAGAGAAGGACCAATCGCAGAAAACGGTGCGGTGCGAACGGGCGGGAGTTTCCTTTGCGCATAGGAAAACCTCATTGGGCGTTCAAGGGAGTGTGCGGCTGGGGGGCCGCTTTCAGGTGCGTGTGGCAGTAAGCTTAACAAACTTCATGGAGAACCGCAAACGGGAAGGAGGGGAAAATGGGAAAGAGTTGATGGGATCCGGTGCGTTACTGCCATGCGTTGAATTTCTTCCGTCGATTACGAATATAATCGACGAAAATAAACTCACCGAGGCTGTTGAGTGAGGAATAATAGGCCCGCCCCTGGTTTGCCTTGGTGAACTCCTCCACGAAATTAATGAGGTAAGGGTCGCGGGCAACCATGAAGGTGCTGACGGCGATCTTCTCCCGTCTGCATTGTACGGCTTCATCGAGCGTTTTGTTCACGATCCTTGGATCGAGGCCGAAGGAATTCTTGTAGAGCCTTCCCGCGTCGTCCATCATGGCGGAAGGTTTTCCATCGGTGACCATAAAGATCTGCTTGTTGACGTTTCCCCTCCTGCGCAGAAGGCTGCGCGCAAGCTGAAGGCCTGCCCGGGTATTGGTGTGGTAAGGACCGACGTTGAGAAAGGGGAGTTCGTTCAGGCTGACAATCTTTGCATCGTCACCGAAGACAACGAGGGCCAGGTAATCTTTCGGGAACCGTGTCTGGATCAGTTCGGCGAGGGCAAGCGCTACTTGCTTGGCCGGGGTGATGCGGTCCTCGCCGTAGAGGATCATGCTATGGCTGATATCGAGCATCAGGACGGTGGCGCAGGTCGTTGCGTGTTCGGTTTCGTAGACTTCGAGATCCTCCTCCCGGAGTGAGAAACTCTCGATGCCGTCCCGTTTGAACGCGTTCGTCAGTGTGGAAGTAAGGTCGATGTTTGTCGGAAGATCCCCGAACGTCCATTTCTTTGTTTCGCCCAGCCGATCTGTCCCCTTGCCGGTGTACGGGGTTTCGTGAGTTCCGTCCGGGGCTTTCTTGAGGGAGGTGAAGATTTGCCGCAACGCATCCTGCCGGATGCGTTGGACGCCTTTCGTCGTCAAAAGGAGCACGTCCTTCGCATCCTCGATGATCCCCTGCTCCTTGAGCTTGTTGATGAGGTCGTCCATGGAGAGACTGGGGTCGAGCAAGCCGTACTGTTCCGCGAGTTGTCGCAGCCAGTCGAGCGCCTCGTCGACATCGCCGCTTGTCTGGATCAACAGGTAGCTGAACAACGACATCAGCGCCTGCATCCGCTGCTCATCGGTCATCGACCCGGGGGTCCATTGTGAGTACCTCAAACGCATGGGGGATCTCCCTGGAACCGGAATGCGTTGGTAGGCTTTGTTCGAAATTCCATCACTACTCCTGGGCGTGCCTTAATCCTCTTCTTCGATTCCTTTTCCGCGTCCGGTGAAAATGCTGCCGACGAGATCCCGGTACGATATTCCATGATCAAGCTCTTCCTTCGCGATGCGGGAGGATTGATGCAATCCGTCCAGGACAAATTCCATGGCCGAGGCGAGCTCGTAGGTGTCAGACTCCCCAATCTTGAGGTGCTTCCGCGTAAACTCGCGCAGTCCTTTCACCCGGTCCAGTACCCCGAAATATTCTTTGAGCGGCATCTCGTCAGCGATCTCGATGGTATTCCCCGCTTCAAACCACCCGACGATCTTCCCGTACTCCGACCCCTCCTGCTGTCGCGTTTCCCCCTCTTGTTGACGCGGGCGACGCTGCAACGGGTCGGGAAAGTACCGCTTAAAGATTTCCTTCACCGCCTTTCCTATGAGTGCCTTGCTGACCTTGGCGGGTCCTTCCTGCTCCCCTTCAAACACCAACTCCACCTTGCCGGTCATGCCGGGCAGGGCATGCTGCAGGTCGATGATGCGAGGGACCACGGATCGTTCACCCAGAAGGATGGCCCTCCGTTCGGCGTTGCTGACCAGATTCTCCATGGTAGTGATCGTTAACCGGGCACTGACCCCGGATTTCTGATCTACGAACTCGCTCTTCCGTGCCTCGAAGGCCGCCTGCTCGACGATCTCCTTGAAATATGTGGGGATGATGACTTCCAGTCCATCCCGCTGCAGCCACGCCTCCTGTTCCGTGATCCGGATGGCATCCTCGATCGTCTTCGGGTAATGGGTGACGATCTGTGAGTCGATCCTGTCCTTGAGCGGGGTGATGAGGTTGCCGCGGTTCGTGTAGTCTTCGGGGTTTGCCGTGAACACGATCATGACGTCGAGGGGGATGCGGACGTTGAAGCCGCGGATCTGAATATCCTTCTCCTCCATGATATTGAAAAGGCCAACCTGGATGCGCGGCTGAAGGTCCGGGAGCTCATTGATGGCGAAAATGCCCCGGTTGGTGCGCGGGATGATGCCGAAATGGATTGCCCCCTCATGCGAATAATGCAATCGTTGCCCGGCGGCCTTGATCGGGTCGATATCCCCGATCAGGTCGGCGATGGTGACATCCGGCGTCGCGAGTTTTTCCCCGAACCGCCTGTCGCGGTGCAGCCATGCAATCTCCGTTTCCTCCCCCCGCTCCGCCACCAGGTCGGTACAATGCTTGCAAACTGGACGGTAGGGGTTGTCGTTGATCTCGCACCCCTTGATGAACGGAATATGTTCGTCGAGGAGGGAGGGAAGCATCCGTACGATGCGTGATTTGGCCTGTCCCCGCAATCCGAGCAGGAGAATGTCGTGCCGCGCGAGGATCGCGTTGATCAGGGAGGGAATGACCGTTTGATCGTACCCGATGATCCCGGGGAAGAGGGGTTCTTTGTTTTGTAGCTTGTGGATGACGTTGTTGCGAACTTCATCTTTTACCGAACGGACCTTGTATCCGCTCCGGCGCAACTCACCGATTGTTTTTGCCATCGCCATGCGATCTCGATCTCCTTTGCGCCCAATATAGGATGTAGGCCGGAGGAAAGCAATTAGAGGTGTCAGCTCTCAACTGTCGGCTATCAGCGATCAGTCCTCAGATATCTGTCGCCTGCAATCTGCTGTTCGCATCCTGCCGGCTATCTACTTCCTCCCCAACACTGACATTGAATCTCCCCGATTAATCCAGTACCTTGCCTTCCGATGAATCCATCCTTTAAAACACTTGTCATCCGCTTTAGTTCCATCGGCGATATCGTGCTCTCCTCCCCTTTGCTGCGGGTTCTGCGGGCGAAGTTTTCGGAGGGACAGATCGATTTCGTCACGCGCAAAGAGTACGCGGAGCTTGTCAGGAACAATCATAACATCAACCTGACATACGAATTTGACGCATCGACGGGATTTGATGGGTTGAGGGCGTTAAAGAAACGGATCAAAGGAGAACGGTACGATCTCGTGGTTGATATCCATGACAGCCTGAGGAGCAAGTACCTCCGGAGTATCCTGGGAGTGAAGGAGATTGCGGTGATCAAAAAGCGGGTTGTGGAGCGATCGATGCTGGTGAAGTTCAAGAAAAATATCTATAAGGACCACCTCCCTGTCCCGGACCGTTACATTGAGCCTTTGAAAAAAATCGGGATCGAAAATGACGGCAAGGGCCTTGAGCTGCCCATTCCGGATGAGGTGCTTTTCCGTGTTTCGGGGAAGATAGCAGCCCTTCGGCTGAACAGGTTCGAGAGGACCATCGGGCTGTGTCCGGGGGCCCGCCACGGGACGAAACGATGGCCGCGGGAGCGCTTTGCTGAGCTTGCGATCCGGTACGTGAGAGAGTTTGATGCAAAGGTGCTGGTCTTCGGGGGGGAAGAGGAGAAGGAGATTTGCTCGTTTGTTGCCGGTTCCGTTCTGAAGGAAACGGGAAAGGAACGGGCCACTGATTTCAGCGGCGAGTTGAGTCTTCTGGAAACGGCGGCTGCGTTGGAGTTTTGCGACATTGTCGTGACCAACGATACCGGGTTGATGCACATCGCGACGGCGATGCGCAGAAAAGTGGTCGCGGTTTTTGGTTCAACAGTACGGGAGTTCGGGTTCTTTCCCTATGCGCCGGGTGCAATGGTGATCGAACAAGAAGGGTTGGCCTGCCGCCCTTGTTCTCACATTGGCTTGCCCTCATGTCCCGAAGGGCACTTCCGGTGCATGAACGAGAGTACAGTGGAAAAGGTGTATCAGGGGGTGCTGAACCAGGTCCACCGGTCCGATTGATGCCGCAAGACGGAATGGTCTCCGTAAGCAGCGAGTAGTTGGGGAACGATGGGGGAGGATGGAAGGGGAGAAAAAACGTTGTTGAATCAGGCCGGGAAGATTCGTAAGTTTCCCGACCTTCATTCACTGGCATTCACTGGCGTTCAATGGTTCAGAAGGGAGCCGGTATGTTTGTTGAGAACATCGGGTTGAAAAAACATTTTTCGACCACCCTATTTCTGCTTTTCTTCGCCGGTACGGTATTTCTCAACACTTCGTGCGAGTCGGACGATAACCCCGTCGAAGAAGATTGCGGTGTGGGCCAGAAGTCCTGGGATTCCAAAGCCGGGATTTGCCGTGATCAGGACAACAAGATCCTGGACCCGAGTTGTTGTGGGCGGTAAGAGCCGCAACATTGGTGGTGTTCTTTAATACCGGTTCACCCGCAGACTTGAGACCCCCGCATCCACGTCGATAAAAATTTTCTTTGCGGATGACTCGAAGTTGTCCGTCTGGTAGATCCTGCTTCCTACCTTCTCAAAGCCGGGGAAGTGTTTGCCCGAGAGCGGTGCGACGATATTGAGTTCGCAACCGACCGATTCCGGTACCTGGATCTCCACCGAGGAAGCCCCCGTTCGCACCCGCATGTGGGTCTCCTCCGAACGATCCCCCAGTTTCACCTTGAACGATGCAGCCCCACCGTCGATCCGCACGTCGTTGATCCTGTATGGCGAAAGGTCAAACTCCAGCGCTGCGGCACCGACCTCAACAATAATATCCCAAAGCGGGTTGGGGTTGAGTTGTAGTTCCACCTGGTTCCGGGCCCTCCCGGGGAACCACATCCCGGACCTGCCCCCTCTCATGCGCAGCGAAATCCGTTCTTTTTCCTCCGATTCGTCCCGGTCAAGGTCGTATCGCCCGAACGATGTCCTGGTCGTTGCTTCGATCAACTGATCGGTCGTTCCTTCCAGGTAGAACTTCCCTGCCCCCGCACTGAAGCGAAACTCGGCCTCGGTGATCCGGGCGTCGAACCCCTCGGAAAATTTCTGGTCGCGTGAATCTGTCGCGTCAAATTCTTCATGCCGCTCGAACCACCCGATCAGCCCTGTGATCACCAGCATCATCACGGTCGCGAAGATGATGAACAGAACAGTGTACCAGCGGACCGGCTGTTTATCCAGGACGGCCGACAATCCCCACATTATCAGGATCACCGGCCAGAGCTTTATCACGGTCCACCAGTCGACATCCAGTACATCGAGATTGTTGAGAAGCGCGAGTCCCCCCAGCACGACAAAAAGCGTTCCCCAGAAAATGCGACCGATTTTCATGATGTCTCCTTACTCAGTAGGACGCACAGCGCGATAGAGCATTCCTGCGCCGATGGCAACGAAGATGAGGGGCCAGTAGTCAATGACATCGAAACGGGGGAAGAAATTATCCGCGAGGAAGAGGACGCCAAGGGAGATCAATACAATCCCGCCGATAACCCCGCCCCGTCCCTTTTCTGCAGGCTCAGGCGCCGGTGGCGTTGCTGATTGCCCGGCGGATTGCTCTGCCGAGGAAGAAGGAGGGGAAGTTTCACTGCCGGGAGTGGCTTGAGGCTGGCTCCGCGCTCCTTCCGGCATAATGACCCAGGCGATAATGTAGGTGATAATGCCGAAACCGCCGGCAAAGGTGGCTACGACAAAGGCGATGCGGATGAGCACGGGGTCGATATCGAGATACTCGCCGAGTCCCCCCGCCACCCCCGCGATAACGCTGTTGGTTCGAGATCGGTATAATCGTTTTGCCATGGAGCTCTCCTTCCAGTAAAGAACTAGGTTGCGTTACGGGGAGCGGGGGTAAATGTTGCAACGCACCGACTCTCAATTCCGGGAAAGGTCTGTTTCATTCATCGCGGCATCAAGGACCCGTTGGTTCTCAAACCCCACTTCGGCAGGGATGAACGGTTCTCCATTCTCAAGGATGGCTTTCGAGAAGTTCGTGATTTCTTCAACGTACAGGTTGGGGACGGCGATCTCCTCGGTCCGCGTCTCCAAACTGTTCCCGTCTTTTCGCTTGCCGACCGTGAGCGGGATCGTCCTGTCGCCGAGGGTAAAATCGGAAGCCGAGATCAATCCCTCGGTGCCGATGATCTCGATGAATGATCGGCGGGTTGGTCCCTCAAAAGAGCAGTAGATGGAGCCGGGAGTTCCTTTCCTGAATCGTAAAGAGAGGTTTCCCGTGGACTCTGTCACGCTCCCCGTCGGAGCGGGGTGAAGGTGGCTTTTGACAGAAGCAACATGATCGTCGAGGACAAACCGCAGGGTGTCGAGGCAATGCACGCCGATATCGAACACCGGTCCTCCTCCTGCAACCCTCCGGTCGAACAACCAGCCCCGATGACTCAGACGTGCATCGTAAACGAATTCCGCCTTGACAAAAGTGATCGTGCCGAGGGCGCCTGATTGTATCAACTCTCGTACTCGTTGCATCGCGGTCGAAAATCGGATCATATGTCCCACCATCAACTTCACGTTTGCGGACTTGCAGGCCTCGATCATGGAGCGGGCCTCCCCGACATTCATGGCCATGGGTTTTTCGACGAGGACATGCTTCCCGGCGCGGGCCGCCGCGAGGGTTTCCGCGTGGTGCAAGGCGTTGGCAGAGACGATGAAGACCGCATCGACATCGGGGTGGGCGACAAGCTCTTCGGCAGTGCTGAAGGCATGGCGGATCTTGAACTCCGCCGCTTTTTGTCTGGCAAGCTCAGGGGATCGCTTCTGGATCGCAACCAGTTCAGCGTTCGGCGACAATCGGAACGCCGGCGCTATGGTACTTTCCGCAAATCCCCCGAACCCGATAATACCGTACCGTACTTTTTTCATATTCCTCCCTTGAAGATCATCGGTTGTTTCCCGTTCGGGAAACGCAGAGTTGGTCGATGTTAATGAATGGTTTGATGCAACAGGGTAAATTCATACCCCTTTGATTTCAGACGGTGAATCAGGTCGTCCAGTTTTCGGTAGAAAGGGTCGGGCCTGCGCGGGTCCGCGCCGATATGAAGAAGAAGGATAAAGCCGTTCAGCCCGAACGGCGTGTTCTCTTCGAACCACATGATCCTCGAAGCGATGGAATCCGATGTACGGTACTGGCCGCCGAGACCGGGGTGCGTATAGTCCGCGTTGGATAATGTGCCGGGAGTGAAATTGACCAACGTCAATCCGAGTTCCTTCGTCCACGCGCTGATCGAATCGTTGTACCATTCAAAGGGAGGCATGAAGAAACGGGCATCCTCCCGCCGGAGAGCGAATCGTTCCATTTCCTTGTAATTATCGAGCAAGTCCGTTATGAATTCTTTTTTTGTCACCAGCAACGAGTCACGGTTCTCCCAGGGACAATACAGCAGGTGCTTGTCCGAATGTGCCCCGAGGTAATGTCCCTCGGCTTTCAATTTCGTGATAAGATCTTCGAATGATGTGTTCCTGTAAAAATCCCCCGTGAAAAAGAACGATGCCTTCACATTATGCTTTTGGAGGGTGGAGAGGATAAGGTGGCCCCCCTCGGCAAATTCATGTCCGGTGAAGGCAAGGTTGATTTGTTTCCGGGATTTGTCGGTGCGAACGATTCCTCCGAGTTGTTTTTCCACCGGTCGCGGTGCCATAGTTTGACCGAACAATGAGGAGAACAGGAAGAGGGTTGGGAAGAGAAACCGGATCGCTTGCATGGATTCAATATAGCGCAGTGAAACGCGAACTTCCACCGTACCGGTGGCGGAAAATGAGGGGGAAGCACGGTTGCAAGCCAAAGGCCTGTTTTGTATATTTGAAACGCCTGCGTCGATCGCACGGCCCCCGGATGGCTCAAGGTCGCTCTTTTGAGAATCGTACTGGTTTGGGGCCGGACGGAGCCGGTTTTGAATCCCGACCCCCGTAGAGCTCAACAGGATAGAGCAACAGCCTTCTCCCAATTCGGCCTGCGAACCGTTTTTGGTGAGCAGCTGCCGAATTGAGGATCCCGCTGAGCTGAGCGAAGCGGGATAAGCTGGACAAATTGACCCCGTAGCTCAACTGGATAGAGCAACAG
>JACPUH010000023.1 GCA_016192345.1 Ignavibacteriales bacterium
AGGTTGCGACTGGGAGAATGAAACAGAGACCGTAAAGCCGACGAGGTACAGGAAGACGAATGAAACGCAGGTGCGGACAAAGAGCGACAACCAGCCCTCCATGTTACGTTTATTGGTTTTATTCGCAGGAATATTGCGAAGAGGAGGTCGAAAAGCAAGGAGAAAGTAAAACGGGGATTACCGAATCTGATCGAGGATTTGAGGAACCATCTCGTACTTCTTGAATGGGGGCATGAGGTAGGCCCCGGCCACCATGGTTTTGGCCTCGTTGAGGAACTTACTTGCGAGTTCTACGCCAACCTGGGGGGCCCGTTCCGCTGCACTGCGCAATTGTTCCCGCACCTGTTCGGGGATGCTCATGCCGGGGATTTCATTGTGCAGAAACTCCGCGTGCTTGTACCCCCGCAGAGGCAGGATGCCGAGCATGACCGGCTTGTGCCATTGTTCCGACCGTTTGAGAAATTGCTCGAGGGTCTTCATCTCATAAATTGGCTGCGTATAAATGATGTCGGCTCCCGCTTCGATTTTTTTCTCGAGCTTTCGGATCTCCGCCTCCATATCGTCGGCCCGGGGATTCGCGGCGCACGCGATCAGGAAGGAGGTCTTATGCTCGATGGTGTTTCCCATCAGGTCCCGGCCTTCGTTCATCGAGCGGACAGCCCTGAGGAGGCCGGCGGAATCGACATCGAAGACGGAGGTCGCATGCGGGTAATCGCCGATGCTGGTGGGATCGCCTGTAATGCAAAGGATGTTCCGCAAGCCAAGCGCGTGCGCGCCGAGCAGTTCTGCCTGCAAGCCGATCATGTTCCGGTCCCGGGTGGCAAGGTGGGTCATCGCTTCGATACCCACCTGACGCTGGATCAGGGTGGAGAGGGCGATGGAGCTCATCCGCAACCGGGCGCGGGCCCCATCCGTCACGTTGATGGCATCGATGCCATGCTTCTGCAGGTAGCGCGCCCCATCAAGAACCGACGCCATATCCAATCCGCGCGGAATATCGAGCTCCACGCTGGTAAGAAATTTCTTTCCGATATTCCGGGCAAAGAGCGAATGCTCGTCCGCCGCCCGAGCTTCCACCGGTGGTGCGGCTATGCGAATGTCCGGTTTCCTCGCCTTTCCGGTACGGCTGACCGGCTCCTCCCGCCGCGTCCGGCTCTGCAGGTCATCGAGCGCTGTCCGTATCGCACGGATATGGGCCGGCGTTGAACCGCAGCATGCTCCCACCAGGCTTACGCCGGCTTCCACCAATTCTTTTGCATACGCAGCCAGATATTCAGGGGAGGTATGGTAGACCGCCCGTCCGTTCAGGAGTGTCGGAATGCCAGCGGCAGGTTGTGCCGAGAGCACAACTCCGTCTTTGTACATTGCGCGGATAATGCTGAACATCCGTTGCGGCCCGACGGTGCAGTTCGCTCCCACCACATCGACCCCGCGGGAAAGGATATGTTCCACGACTTCAAGGGGAAATGAACCGGAAAGGATGGAACCGTCCTCGGGAAAGGCCTTCTGGGCAACGATCGGCAGGTCACACACCTCCTTCGCGGCTGAAATTGCCTCGTCCAGCTCCTGCAGGCTGACAAAGGTCTCGAGGATCAAAAGATCGACCCCTGCATCAGCGAGGATCTCTATTTGTTCCTTGAACGCAGCCCGTGCCTCGGAGAACCGGAGCTTGCCGATCGGTTCGAGCAGCTTGCCGGAGGGACCTACCGCCCCTGCCACATAGACGTTTTCACCGGCTGCCGACCGCGCAACTTCCACGGCCCGGCGATTGATCGCCTCCAGTTTGTCTTCAAGGTGAAATTGGATAAGCCGGAGCCGGTTGGCAGAGAAGGTGTTGGTCTCGATTATCTCCGCTCCCGCATCGATGTACTCGCGGTGGACCCGTTCAACGATATCGGGGTTCTTGAGGTTCTGGACTTCGTGGGGGCGTTCTTCGTACTCGTACAGATCGAGGAGCGTTCCCATGGCCCCATCGCAGAGGATGGGACCTTGCCGTATGCGCTCTCGAAAATCGATCTTCACTCAGGGCTCCGATGAACAACAGTATAATGATGATGGGGTTATTTCGAAACAACGGATGCACGGACCTGCTTCCTGATCTCCTGCACAACGTCGTCGGGAGTCCACTCGTTTCCGACAAAGATCTTTGTCAGGTTCCCCTTCGCGTCGAGCACGGCTGTTCGGAGGTTATGCGCGATCAGCCCCCCCTCGTCCTCCTGCAACGTCAGGTTGAGACCATCAGCAAGAGCGGTAATGGACCGGATGTCATCCGTCGCAAAATCCCAAGAGGAGAAGTCGGCTCCGTAGGTTTGTCCGTATTTTTTCAGGACGGCGGGAGTATCGAAGTCGGGATCAAAACTGACGGTCAGGAGATGCCATGTCCCATCGAGGCTCCGGTCGTTCTTCAGCGTTTTTTGAATCTTCGAAAAATGATTGCTCATCCGGATGCAAAAATCGGGGAGCGGGCAGCGCGTATAGATGAACGTGAAGGCGAGCACTCTCCCGCGGAAATCGCTGAGTTTGATCCGCTTTCCTTCATGGTTCGTGAACGCATACTCCGGCAGCGGCTCCCCCTCCTTGTACAGTTTGCGGAACAAAACATCCTCCGCGGAGAGTTGTGCCGTTTCCCCTTTCCCCACCACGGCAAGGCTGGCGATCCAGCTTTCCGTCCGGGACACCGCCAGCGTCCCTTCGACAGTATCGCCCACCGCGATGCCCGCGAAGAGTGTTGAATCCTTGATCTTGAACGGCATCGTCATAGCCTGCATGTAATTGGGGATCTCCTCATGGGCGATCGTCATCCTTCCTTTTTCCGCATTCAGGCCGACAACCTCGCCGCGCAGCTTGAACGTCACAAGCTCGGTTTGCTTCGCCTCTTCTTTCTTGGAACATCCGATCATCACCGCGAGCACCAGAAACATCATCAAAGCCATTCCACGCACAACACTACCCTCCTTCGAATCGATGGTTATTGCCGGGTGCAAGTTATTTCCCCAACGCCAGCACTTCGGCAATCTGCACCGCATTGGTTGCAGCCCCCTTCCGGATATTGTCTGAAACAATCCACAGGTTGATTCCGTTCGTGACCGTTTCATCCCTCCGGATACGCCCGACGAAAACGTCGTCCTTCTCGTGAGCGTTGATCGGCATGGGGTAGACATTGTTCTTCGGGTCGTCCTGGATAACTACTCCGGCTGTTTTAGCGAGGATCTCCCGGACTTCAGCCGGGGAAGCCTTTTTCTCAAACTCGATGTTCACCGACTCGCTATGTCCCCCGATGACCGGGACGCGGACGGTCGTCGCCGTTACCTTGATCGGCTCACCCATGATCTTCTGCGTCTCCTTCATCATCTTCACTTCCTCTTTCGTGTAACCGTCGTCGAAGAAGATGTCGATGTGGGGAAGGCAGTTGAAGGCAATCCTGTGGGGGAACTTCACCTCCCTCGGCGTGCGGCCGGCAAGTTCCTCCTGGAGCTGGATCACGGCTTTGTTCCCTGCCCCTGTCACCGACTGGTATGTGGAAACCACGACGCGCTTGATCTTAAAACGGTCATGCAGCGGTTTCAGGACGACAACCATCTGGATCGTGGAGCAGTTCGGGTTGGCAATGATCCCTTTGTGTTTGAAAATCTGTCTCCGGTTCACCTCCGGGACCACCAGCGGAACCCCATCGTCCATGCGGAAAGCACTGCTGTTATCGATGACGACCGCTCCATACCTGACCGCATGAGGAGCAAACTCTTTGCTGACGGATGCTCCCGCCGAGAAAAGGGCAAACTCAATATTCTTGAACTTCTCAGGCTCCAGTTTCTGAACCGGGACCGGCTTCCCGTGAAAGGGAATTTCTTTTCCTGCGGACCGCTCGGATGCCAGGAGAATAAGCCGGTTGACCGGGAATGCCCGCTCTTCAAGAACTTTCACCATGGTGCGCCCGACCATGCCGGTTGCACCCACGACAGCAACATCATGAAGCTTCATGGAACACACCCCTCCTTAGGGTCAGTCCTTAGAACAATTGATCCAACGTTTGCCGTTCGCGCACAATCCGCACTTTCCCGCCGTTCACCAGGATCTCCGCCGGTCGGGGTCGGGCATTATAATTCGAGGTATTGACGTACCCGTAGGCCCCCGCCGTCAAAATGGCAAGATGGTCATTTCGTTTGACCTTCGCGAACATGCGGTCACGGGCGAAAAAGTCCCCCGTTTCACAAATCGGTCCGACGATATCCACCTTTTCATGTTCATAGGTGGCAATCTTGATCGGAACGATTTGATGGTAGGCGTCGTAGAGCGCGGGACGCAGCAAGTCGTTCATGCCTGCATCCACGATGATGAATTTCTTCGTGCCGTTTTCTTTAGTGTAGAGAACATTGGTCAGGAGGACCCCGGCGTTTGCCACGATGGACCGTCCCGGCTCAAACCAGATTGAGCATCCGGTTTCCTTGAGGATCGGCAGGATCGCTCCCACGAAGTCCCCGGGCGGGGGGGGGGTGGCGCCCGGATTTTCATGCGGCAGGCCTTCATGGGTCAGGACGTTGACATACTGGACACCGAACCCTCCGCCAAAATCGATATGCTGAACCATGATCCCAGCTTCCCGAAGCTTCCCTACCAGGCCGGCTACAAACCGCGCTGCTTCGATAAAAGGTTCGACCTTCACAATCTGCGACCCGATGTGCGTGTGCACGCCAACCACCTCAAGCGCGGGTAGGCCGGCAGCAAACTGGAACGCCGCGAACGCTTCCCCCGCGCTGATCCCGAACTTGTTTTCCTTAAGCCCCGTCGTAATGTACGGATGGCTCTGGGCATCGATATCCGGATTCACCCGCAAGCCGACGCGGGCCTTTTTCCCCAGTCGCATGGCGACCAGCGAGATCAACTGGAGCTCCTGCGTTGATTCGGCATTGAAGATACAAATATCGTTTTTCAGCGCGTATTCGATTTCATCCTCCCTCTTGCCGACCCCCGCAAATGCGATCCGGCCGGGCGCAAACCCTGCTTTCAACGCGAGCGAGAGCTCCCCGGCCGAAACCACATCGGCTCCCGCACCTTCCTCTGCCAGCAAGGCGAGGATGGCCGGATTGGAGTTCGCCTTCAACGCGTAACACACAACACTGTTGATCTCCGTCAGGGGTGCCTTGATGGCGCGGAAGTTTTCAACAATTTGATTCTTACTGTACACATAGAGCGGCGTTCCGAACTCCTCCGCCAGTTCGCTCAATGGCACATCTTCACACAACAAGTCTTGTTCCTGGTATCGAATATACTGCACGGTATTCTCCCTTGATCTACTGCGAATGCAAATACTGCAATAACGCTTCGGTCAGCTTGTGCGGCCCGAACCGGAACGCATCAACCGCCGGCAAGCCGGTTTCCCGCGTGATTTTCTCAGCGATCTCCTGCGACTCTGCGTCCGTCAATCCGACAGAATTGATCCCGATCCCCACCACTTTAGTCTCTTTAAAGAATTTGACAAGGTCTTCATGGATCCGGGCGATCCGCCGCAGGTCCGGAAGGGTAAACCCGTAGTCGTCCCGGATGCGCGTCGGCTGATGGCACAGGATCATCGCATCGGGCAAGGTGCCATGGATCAGCCCCATCGTGACACCGGAGTATCCTATATGCGTCAGAGCCCCCTGCCCCTCGACGAAGATGTAATCGTACCCCTCCTTCACCGATCGGTCGATCTCCAGCTCCACGGAACCGGCAATGTAATCACTGATGATCGAATCGACGGCGATGCCGCGGCCTTGAATGAGAATCCCGGTTTGCCCGGTCCCGATGAAATCGGACTTCAACCCGCGCCGCTGGAGGTCCTTGTGCACTTCAAGGATCGTGGTCATCTTGCCGATATTGCAATCCGTGCCCACCGTGAGAATGATCTTCGATTTCCATTCCCGGAATGCCCCTCGGGTTACGACTTCCGATTCCGGTGGAATTTTCCGGTAATCCGTGATACCCACTCCGCACTCGCGCGCTAGTTGGGAAAATTCCGCGTCCTCGGACAGGATGGTGTGCAGCCCGCTGAGGATGTGAAGCCGGGCCCTGAGCGTTTGTTTGATCGTCTCGCGCCAATCCTCCGGCAGCCGACCCCCCGCCGGCGCGATGCCGATGAGGAGGTGGGTCGGGTTGAACTTCAATCCTTCCTCCAGGTTCCTAACCACCGGGAGATCTCCTCCGTACCCGAGCACCTGCTGAGCTGTCATGCCGGCTTTCGTGCTGTCGATGACGGCGACAACCCGCTGCGGCAGGTACACAATTGCCCCGTTGGCGGTTTTGGACTTCAGTGGGCTGAATTTCCCTTCAGCGAGGATCAGAATACGACGTTGATCCATGGTCATGCAAGTAAGTCGATCAGAAGGCGATACGGAAAGATCAGTCCCCGCACAAGGGAGAGGATGAGATCCCGAAACGGCTCCACTCTCATCAGAAGCATCACGGCGATGATGCCGAAGAAACCGATTTGACGGTAGCGATTTCCCAGTTCGGCCGGAAGGAGCGACGCCAGGACATGGGAACCGTCCAACGGCGGGACGGGAATCAGGTTGAAGACGGCCAGAAAGATATTCAAGGTAATGCCCCCCAGGAACATCGCGTTCAGAAACGTGACGAAGCTCCGCTCAAACCCCTCCGGAATATCCTGCAGCGGGCCGAATAGCTTCAGAGTGACGACATACAGCAACGCGCACCCGCCGGCAACAATGAAGTTCGAAATGGGCCCGGCCGCGGAGACCAGGATATCATCGCGCCGGAAATGTTTGAAGTACATCGGGTTGACGGGTACCGGTTTTGCCCAGGCAATGAAGACGGTCCCCGCGGCAAGATAGGACATCAACGGAACAAGGATAGACCCGAACAGGTCGATGTGTGGGATCGGGTTCAGCGTGAGCCTTCCCAGGTCACGGGCGGTCGGGTCACCAAGCTTCAACGCGGTCAACCCATGAGCCACCTCATGGACCACAATGGAAAAAATGAGAATGGGAAAAATCGGCAATGATTCCACGAAATCCCTGAAAAAGGTCGTTGCTGGATAAAAAAAATCCCCCGAAGGCTGACCCGCCGCAGGCGGGCCCGACCGCTGTAGGAGCGGACAAGTCCGCACGAGGCGGAGATGCGAAACCTGCGGGAGAGGAACGCTACACTGTAGCAAAAAAATGGAAGAAACTCAAGTAGGACGCGGTGCCTTCAAGCCCGCGGGTGAAAGGACCGGTGAACATCCTTGAGATATTCCCGGTCAATGTGGGTATAGATTTGTGTCGTTGCGATATCGGCATGCCCGAGCATCTCCTGCACCGCGCGCAAATCTGCTCCCCCTTCCAGTAAATGCGTGGCGAAGGAATGCCGAAACGTATGGGGATGGACTTCCTTCTTCACCCCGGCCATCGTTGCGAACTTCTCCACCATGTCGCGGATCGCCGCGCGGGACAACGGTCCGCCGCGAAAATTCAAAAAGAGGACATCATGCGATTTACCCGTTTTGGTAAGATGAATCCTCACATGGCGCTGGTACTTCCTCACCCAGTCCATCGCTGATAGGCCGATCGGAACCAGTCGTTCTTTGGACCCCTTCCCGAAGACCAGAATCAACCCGTCATCGAACATCAGGTTGGCTTGTGTCAGGCCCGTCAGTTCGGAGACCCGCACCCCGGTTGCGTAGAGAACCTCAAGGATGGCACGGTCCCGGATGCCGAGCGGTTTACGGGTGTCCGGTTGGCTGAGAATCGCCTCAACCTCTGCGACCGTCAGAACACCGGGGAGTGGCTTGGTGCGTTTCGGAGTCTCAATCTCCTGGGTGGGATCGTCCTCGGAGATGCCCTCACCCACGAGATAGCGGTGGAACCCGCGTACGGCGGAGAGAGTGCGTGCGATGGTCCGGGCGGAGAGGCCGGAAGGATGAAGACTTTGGATGAAACCGCTCAGGTGCGACGGGGTAACTTGAATGGCTGAGCGGATGTCGTGCTTCAGAAGGAAGTCGCGATATTTCCTGAGATCGAAACTGTAGGAAGCCTCGGTATGCTTGCTGACCCCTTTTTCCAGACGGAGGAAATCGAAATACCCCTTGATTTGGCGATCAAGCTCCGTCTTCTTCTGATCCTCGGGTGAAGGGAGCGGGAGCTTTGTGTGTCTCATGTCATTACCGTTTGGAATAACCACGCTGGGGTTCTTGCCGCTTAAAACGACATGCCCTGAGCCGCCATCCAGTGTTTCAATATTCTTGCAGCCAAGGACACATGCCAACCCGCGGCAACAACTTCAGAGTGATCACAATAGTTCCATTCACTATGCTTCAACCGAGCCCCCTCAACAAAGTGAGTGGCGAGATTTCGCTTGCTCACTTCAGTACCAAGCGTCTACAAATGCACTGTGCATTTATTTGATGAACACTACCTTCTGTGTGAAGGTGTTTCCGCCCGACTCAAGACGCATAATATAGATTCCGGTTGCGAGTCCGGTCGCATCGAAGATGACTTGATTTATTCTTCCCGCCTCGGCTTCACCATCAAACAGTGTGCGGATTTCTCGACCCAACAGATCAAACGCTCGAAGCAACGCTCTGCCACTCTTCTCAACTGAGAACCGCATTGTCGTCGATGGGTTAAAGGGATTCGGATACGCATTCGAAAGCGAAAAAGTTGACGGCCCGGCAATGCGGTCTTCTTCCGCTGCCGTCACGCTCATATTCTTTACATTTCTTAATAAAGTGGCAGTACGATCATAACGCACTACCACGATATCCAATCGCCCATCACCGGTAAAGTCTGCAACAGCAATTGCAGAGACATCATTGCCAAAATTGGTGTACTCTGTTTTATCGACAAACTTGGCATCGCCGCTGTTCATGTAAAGTTTCGGTTTTGACAAACCTTGGCCAACCGCGACAAGATCGATTTTCCCATCGCCATTGAAGTCTGCCGGGAACGCCCACTTGATCCACGATTCGCCAAGGAATGATCCTTGCGGCCACTCCTGTGTTGGCAGTTGATTGGAATAGTCGGTAAAAGTACCGTTTTTGTTGTTCAGCAGCAGTTGCAATTGACCACGCAGTCGCTGGTTGACCATCAGAAGATCCTGCCACGTGTCGCGGTTAAAGTCGGCTACGGCAATCGCAACTGTTCCCCAGTCTGGACCGCCATATCGATTGGGCATGGCCGCGTCTGGAGCAAAAGTAAATGTTCCACTCCCATTGTTGAGCAACAGTCCATCTTTTGGAAAATACTCTGAAGGCCCTGTCCCATCGTGGCCACCCAACACCAGGTCGAGATCGCCATCGTTGTCAACATCGACGAGGGCGCTCGACATATATTTTTGCTGAAGGGTAGAGACAATGGAAGGAATGCGAGATGAATCGACGGCAAATACGCCGGATCCATTGTTGATATAAAAACGCGGGCCTATCTGACCTTGTCCGGAAACGTTACACATGTAGATTTCCGGGGCCCCGTCGCCATTGATATCACCAGACGCAACATTGTGTGTGAACATGTTGATGATTGGAAAACGCGTGCTTGTTTCCTCGACGAGTATACCGTTGGCCGCACGCTTCAGAATTCTGCTTTGATCGCCAGGAAAAGGACTTGTATCAGTTCCATGATCAACAATGACAAGCTCGTTGACACCGTCTTTGTCGACGTCGGTGATCACCCAATGGCGAGGATGCACGAACCTGATTGCATCGACCCAGGCATCTGTAACCGGTGTGAAGTTGCCGTTCCCCCCATTTCTCATCACGGCAATCGGCAATTGCGTACCTGGAACGGTAGGAGGCCACCACAGGTCCGTAATAATCAAATCAAGGTCGCCATCTCCGTCGAAATCGAACGGAATGGCATCCTGAATTCCGCGCAATGTCGATGTCACCAGAAAATTTGTCGGCTGAAAGAACGCATCGAGACTGTCGAGTACTTCTGACTTGATCCAGGTTGGAACCGATGCACCGGAAGACGTCCCCAGTGTGAGTGGCATACTCGTACTTCCGATGGAGCGGGCGGTTGTCCCGCTTCCATCATCGAGCGGCCAGCAAGTGATGAGTCCGGCTTCATTTCCCCCAATCGTCGACGAGGCTCTCGCTTGAATCTCGACGGCGGACAGCGCAACGCCCCAGACACGCGCCTGCCGAATTGCTCCAGTAAATCCGTTGGTCATTCCGGTCGGTGTAGCACCTGCACCAACAGCGTATGGAATTGTTGTGGAAGAGACGGGTGCCCCCGGACTGGCAAGATTTCCGACTTCAGCGCCATTCACAAACAAGCGCATCATACCGCTGGAAAGAACTCCAGCCACGTGAATCCATTTCTTCAGTTGAACCGTAGTTGGGGCTTTGAGATTCCTGTACGAACCCGGTTGTCCGGTTGTCTGCACGAACTCGAACTTGCCGTCGTCGCTGATCTCGAGCACGTAATTCATGAACGGATCAGAACTACGCGGGTCGTACGGCTTGCCCATGATAATAGCAAACGGCTGTGCGGATTCCACGTAGACCCATACTTCCATGGTGAAGGTATTGCCGAGGTTGAGTTGCGATGCCAACGGTGCGCTGGCAATCTGGCTGCCGTTGAAACGAAGGACGTAGGTTTGCGGGGGCGCGGTGAGTTGGGCCCAGCTTGCTGAGAATTGAAGAACAAGGGAAAACAAAAAAGAGTAACGGGTTAATCGCATCAATACTCTCCTTGTGGTGCTGATAAACGAATGAATGAATTCCGACAGGTCATACTGAATGGCACTCATTCAAATCAAAAGTTTGTCGTTGTACTTAACGTGGAGCATCCCGCGGGGAAAGGGCGCTTAACGCCGCGCCGACGATCAGGGTCGCGGCAACACCGATGATCGTAAACCAGGTCCAGGCAACGAGCTTCAGGGAAATTACGGTGACCATGACCAGGATCCCGGCGATAAACCCCCCGAGTGCATCCTCCTGCGTCGGGCGTTTGAACAGGACACCGAGCAGGAAGGTCCCGAGCAAACCGCCGTACGTAAACGAGGCGATGCTGAGCGCCAGCTCAACAACGGTCTGACTCGTGTTCATGAAGAACAATGCGGAGCCCACCAGCAAACCGGCCCAGAGGACGGTAACCACCCGCGCGAGGAAGAGCTCCCGTTCCGGCGTCACAGCTGAACCAAAGTACGGCTTGTAGAGATCCATGATCGTGGAGGAAGCCATGGAACTCATCGACCCTGCCAGCGTCGAGAGCGCAGCGGCAAACAGTCCGGCGATGATAAACCCGGATACTCCGGGGGGAAGGCCCTCAATGATAAAGCGGGGGAAAATCTCATCGGCCCGTGTGAGTCCGAGTCCGCTGAGCGTCGCCCCCTGGTAATGACCATACAGCAAAAGGCCGACGACCAGGAAGAGCGCAAACTGGAGAATAATGATGACCCCGCTCCCGATGAGGGCTTTCCGGCTTGCTCGTAGCGATTTGGTGGTCAGGACCCTTTGAACGATCAGTTGGTCCGTTCCGTGGGAGGCCATGGAAAGGAACGCTCCACCGAGCAATCCTCCCAACAAGGTGTAGGGTTGACTCCAGAACCCCTCCCCGAACCCCGGGTTGAAGATACTGAATTTCCCCTGCTCCATCGCCAGGCGGGTAAGACCGGTCCATCCTCCGGGATCCTGCGCAATAAGGACAATCCCGGCGGTCAACGCGCCGCCGATGTAGACCACCATCTGAATTGCATCGACCCAGATCACGCCGCGGACGCCTCCGATATAGGTGTACGCAAGGGCCACTCCCGCGAGGATGACGATGGCAAGGGGATAGTCGATATCGAGCACGAACTTGAGGGGAATGGCCGTGGCAAATAACCGGACGCCGTCTGCCGCGGTACGGGTCGCCAGAAAGACAAGGGACGAGAAGCTTCTTGTCTTCGCACCGAACCTGGTCTGCAGGAACCCGTACGCGGTGGTGAGCTCCCCTTTAAAGTATGCCGGAAGGAAGATCAGGCTGACGACAATACGACCGAGCAGGTAGCCGATCGTAACCTGGAGGAAGTTCAGGTTGGTGAGGTACGCAAGTCCGGGGATACTGATGAAGGTCAGAGTGCTGGTTTCCGCCGCGACGATGGAGAAACAGACGACCCACCACGGGATGTGATCTTTTCCGAGAAAATAGTCCCGGGCCGACCCCTGCTTGCCACCGCGCCAGATACCGAAGGAAGCGATACCGATGAGATAGGCAGCGAGAACGACGTAGTCCAGCATGGTAAAGCTCATGGTCTGCTCCGTGTTTGGATAAGGTCAGCGGCGGAACGGCGGGGAATGCTACGACTTCAGCGCTTTGGTCACAGTATCGTGGATACGGAAGGCTCGGTCGAGACGGGAAATACGGATCAGGGAGAGTACTTTTTTCTGCAAACCGGCCAGCTGCACAACTCCGCCGTTCTCCCGCATTTTGCGTTCGGCAATGAGCAACGCGCTTAACCCGCTGCTGTCGCAGAATTCCACATCGGTCATGTCGACAACCAGGTTCTTGGTAGCCGGGGTACAGAGGAGCAGGAATTCGCCTTTCAGTTCGGGCGAAACGCTGGCGTCCAGTTTCCGCTCTTTGATCTTCAGGATGGTCGCTTCACCGTTCTTCTTGATTTCGAACTGCATAACATCCTCCTCGTGCCTTGACAGGGAACGACACTCTAAAACATTTCCATACACTTCATCAACATTGCATAGGCCTGATGGAGTGAAAGGGCCGGAGTGGCTTGAACCTGAAAATTATAGAACTCGTCGGCGTGGGGTTTCGTAAAGCTGACCCGCACAGGGGCTTGGGATGCGCGGCAAAGGAACGCGCTCGGCAGAGAGAAGCCAAGATTGAGATCAATTGCCACGTCGAATGTACTCTTTTTCACCTTTCGAAGCAACTCCGATCGCGGCACAAACAACAGCCCAAGATCGTCCATGGAGTACCTCACGAGAGTGGAGCCCTGACCTGCGATGAACTTAACGGCACTCCCCGGGGGCGACACCACTGTGAAGCTCCCGGCAAGGAATTTTTGCCGGAGCTCCCCGATCACGTGCGTAACCACCTCTCCATCCCCCGCCGTTTCAGGAAGGAGAACCAACGCATGGCGCGCGGAGGAAAGGACATTGTTAAAATGCATGATCGGGTCTTTGGCAGAACGAAAGTGCATCCGCGCGTACCAGGTTCCCGCTTTCAATCGTATCGATTCAAACATCGCTGCCCGTTCCCTTGTTCGGCCTAAAATCCTCAAGAGGAGCTATGATTCTGGTCATCATGAACCGTTCCCCGTTCCTTTCACTGGATCAACCGCGTAAAGGCAGCTTCATCCAGCGTGCGGACGCCAAGCTCGTTCGCTTTGTCAAGCTTCGAGCCGGCCTCCTCACCCACCACCACGTAATCCGTTTTCTTGCTGACGCTCGAGGTGACCTTTCCCCCCAATTCTTCGATCTTCTGCTTCGCCTCTTCGCGACTGAACCCGGCAAGCGTACCGGTCAGGACAAAAGTCTTCCCGGCAAGCGAGGCGTTGCCCGCCCCCCGCTTTTGCTTCTCCTCGAGTTGAACCTTTGCTTCGCGGAGTTTCCGGACAATTTTCTGATTGTGCTTCTCCGAGAAAAACCGGACGATGCTTTCCGCGATCCGCGGACCGATTCCCTGGACCTGCTCCAGTTCCTCCTTTGAAGCAGCCATGACGCTGTCGATGGAGGGGAAGTGCCCCACCACCAGCCGCGCGACACCCGCACCGACGTGGCGGATGCCCATGGCGAACAGGACGCGCTCAAACGGTTTCTCCTTGCTCTCCTCAATGGCGTTCAACAGGTTCTCTACGCTTTTTTCCCCCCATCGGTCGAGCGCCACCAGTTGTTTCTTCTTCCCGGCCAGAGTGTACAGGTCAGTGAAGTTCCGAACGAGACCGAGCCCGACCAGTTGATCCACGATGGCTTCTCCAAGTCCCTCGATATCCATCGCGCCGCGATGGGCAAAATGTTCGATGCGTCCTTTAACCTGCGCGGGACATTCACTGTTCTCGCAATAGTAGTTCGCTTCCTCGGGTGGACGGAAAATCTTGGAACCGCACACGGGGCACGTCTTCGGCATGATGAACCGCTTGCTCCCGGCCCGGCGTTGTTCCGCGAGGACGGCACTCACCTTCGGGATGACATCGCCCCCCTTCTCCACCACCACGGCATCGCCGACCCGGATATCCAGGTCCCGGATGTAATCCTCGTTATGAAGCGTGGCGCGGGAAACGGTTGATCCCCCGACAAACACCGGTTCAAGTTCCGCAACCGGCGTGATCGTCCCCACCCGACCCACCTGCAGGGTGATCCCCTTCAGCCGGGTGGTTGCTTTGCGGGCGGCAAATTTGAACGCGATCGCCCATCGCGGGCTCTTAGCAATTGCCCCCAGCCGTTCCTGCTGCCGGAGCAGGTCGACTTTGACGACAACACCATCGATGTCATAGGGCAACTCCTCGCGCCGGTCCTCCCACTCTTTCCAATACGCCGTCACCTCCCCGATCGAACGGCACAACCGGGCGTGGCCGCTGATGGGGAACCCGAGTTCCCGGAGAAGTTGCAGATTGTTCACATGACTCTGGAGCTCGAACCGTTCGGCGCGAAGATAGTACGCCACAAATCGAAGCGGCCGCATGGCGACAATTTTCGGATCCTGGAGTTTCAAGGTACCGGCAGCGGAGTTCCGGGGATTGATAAATGTTTTCTCACCGGCCAGTTCCCGTTCTTCATTCATCCGGCGAAAATCCTCCCGCTCCATATAGACCTCGCCCCGTACCTCGAATTCGGTGAGCCCCCTTTTTTTGCCAAACACCCGGAGCGGAATCGAGCGAATGGTTTTCAAATTCTGCGTGATCTCGTCCCCCTGCACGCCGTCCCCCCTGGTGGCCCCGCGTGCGATCACACCATTCCGGTAGACAAGACTGACGGCAACACCGTCGAACTTCAGCTCACAAACATACTTGAAGGATTCCTTCCCGAGAAGGGAACGGACACGCCGATCGAAGTCCTGCACCTCTTCCTCATTATAGGTATTGGAGAGGCTGAGCATGGGGACGGTATGGCTCACCGTCGCAAACTCTTTTGTCGGCTGGCCGCCCACGCGCTGGGTTGGCGAATCGGGGCTGGCAACCTCCGGATACTTCCTCTCCAGCTCTTGTAACTCACGCATCAGCCGGTCGTACTCCTCGTCGGCGATGCTCGGTTGGGCAAGGACATAGTACCGGTAATCGTGTTCACGGAGCTTGGTGCGTAAAGCATCAATATGCTTGATGGTGGCGGGGTTGGCGGACATGGCGGGGAGGGAGATTTACTGCTGTCGATGGATTCCGTCATTCGTAATGAGGATGTCGCGCTCCACCGCTCCTCTCCTTCCGAGTGCCCCAAGGTCTTTCCCGTTCAACCGGAAGGTGGCGTTGCCGGCATTCCCCATGGAGATGGTGAACCGGTCCTTTGCGACCCAGCTCCGCTTTCTGTTCGGGCCGAACAGGTATTCTCCCTTGCGGGCATCGTCGATGACAATTCTCATCCACAGCGAATCCAGTGTGGTGATCTCAAGACGAAGGCTGTCGGCGGCGGGCGTGGCGAGCGGCACCGCGGCAGGCCTCACTTCTTCTTCCGGGCCCGCTGCCGCTTCCGACTCACGGACCACGGCGTCGAACGGTACTTCACGGAGGTTTTCCCCAGGGACGGGATCCGCGGTGTTAGAGGAAAGATAGACCACCGCAGCGATGGCAAAAACGGTAAGACCCAGAAGAAGCAGTTCACGGTGCTTCACATGCTGAAGAACAGGCAGGCTCTGTTTCGGAACATCGGGGGAAGCGACAGCAACCGGGCGTGCGCGGGCGACCCATTGCTCCGCAACATTTTGGATCTCGCGATTCTCCTCGTCGTAGCGCCGGATCACTTCATCGGGGTCGAGGTCGACAGCTTTTGCATATGCCCGGATGAACGCGCGGATATAGGCCTGCGGGAGGATCGAAAATTTGCCGCTCTCGATGGCTTCAAGGAATTTTTGGTTGATCCGCGTCGCGTCAGAAATAGCCGCGAGGTTCATCTGCTTTTGCTCGCGAGAGGTGCGGAGTTGTCGACCGAATGATTCGAGACTCATGGTTGATTACGTGGTTCGATCGCGTGGGTTGAACCGCGGCGAAATCGTAGTGGCGTTACGTTGAAATGTTACTGATTATTTAAGCGAGTTGCAAGAAAGTGGGAGCAACAGACCCCGTGCGAGGGACCCGGAGGAGAGCGTTCATGCTACTCGCCCCTGCCTTCCAGTGCGGCGCGGACCGCGTGCGACAGATCTTCCAGTTGGTACGGTTTCTGCAGGATGCCGTCCACGGCCTGACGCAGGGGCGATCCGTCCAGGGACGTGTTGCTGTAGCCGGTGGAGATCACGACGCGGACATCAGGATGAAGTTCTTTCAATTTATAAAATGTTTCGCGCCCTCCCATCGTCGGCATGTTCATATCGAGAACGACGAGGTCAAAACGCTTTTTCTTCTTCAACAGATCAATTGCTGCTTTGCCGCTTTGCACCGTTGTCACTGCATATCCCAAATCGGCCAACATCCCGCCGATGACCTCCCCCACATGCTCCTCATCATCGATCACCAGAACTCTCTCATTCCCCCGTGGGAGTTTCTGTTGTTTTGCGGTACGGTGCAGTTTCTCCTTGTCGGTCAACATGGGGAAAAACATGCTGAACATCGAACCTTTTCCGACATCACTTTGCACGGTGATGAACCCTTCGTGCGAGTTGACCACGCCGTACACCACGGATAACCCCAATCCCGTCCCCTTCCCCTGGTCTTTGGTCGTAAAAAACGGCTCGAAAATATGCTGCTGGGTGTGCCGGTCCATCCCGAGCCCCGTATCGATAACCGACACTCCGACAAACTCACCGGACCGGGATTCACCGATCGGTTTCTGCGGCAGTTCATCGAACTTCAGGACCTCACTCTTTATCATAATCACCCCCCCCTCCGGCATTGCGTCTCTGGCGTTGATGAGGAGGTTCAGAAGAGCCTGCTGGATCTGACCGTCATCGCCGTTGATGATCGTCAACTCCTCCGCCAGTTCCTTCCTGACCTCAATCGTTTTATCGACGCTCCGCTCGAACAGATGGAGTGTCTCTTCGATAATATCGTTCGCCACCACCGGGCGGAATTGGGTGGTCCCCTTCCGTGCGAACGTCAGCAACTGGCGGGTCAACCCGGCTCCCCGCTTCGCCGCCGTTTCGATGATCTCCGCAAACCGGTACCACGCATCGGTTTTCTTCATTTTCCGTTTCATGATCGCGGTGGAGCCCAGGATGGAGGTTAGGATATTATTGAAGTCGTGAGCGACCCCTCCTGCCAGGTTCCCGATGCTGTCGATCCGTTGGGCATGCAGGATCTTTGCTTCCAGCTTTTTCTTCTCCGTGATGTCCCGCGCAACCGCGCGCATGAACGCCGGTTTTCGTTCTTCGCCGTAGATGATCGAGGTATTCACACTGACGTCGATCAACTCCCCGGCCTTGGTGACCATTTGCTCTTCCAGTCCGGAGACTTCATAATTGTTTTGAAAGATCTCGGTCAACAATCGCTGCGCGTCGGGATAGTAGCTCTGGGGATAGAGCTTCAGGACAGGCTCCCCGATCAACTCCTCTTTTCTGTACCCCAGCCGGTCGGCTTCCGTCTGGTTACAGCTGACGATGATCCCCTCACGGTTGACGATGTGATACATATCAGGAGAATGTTCGAAGAGATCCATGTACCGCTCTTCCGATTTGCGGAGCCGGTCAAAGAGGCCGGCGTTCTCCAGTGCGACGCCGATCTGATTGGCAATGGCCGCCATCAGGTCCAGTTGTTTCTGGGTAAAGTCCTCACGGTCGCTGCTTGCCACGACGATGACTCCGGCAAACCGGTCCTTCATCATCATCGGCACGGAGGCCCAGGCGGCAACATCGCCATATTTCCATTCCGTGCCCTTCCTCCCCTTTTTCGTTCTCTGTTCAATACGGGGCGCGCGGACCCAGCCCAGCATCTCATCGTCGGTCGTGGCGCCGGATCGAATGATGGTGGCGCTTTGCCCCTCCTCCCCGCGCATCGCTTTCAATGAAAGCCTGTTCCCCTCCACGTGATAAATCCAAGCATAGTCGACATCGAGCAACCGTTTCACTTCATGCAGGGCATTCTCCAGGACGTAATTGATTTCCACCGAACGGTTCACTGCCGCCGCGATGGTATTAATCGCGATCAATTCCTGTTTTTGTTCCTCCAGGAGCCGGCCATAGTTCAACGTGAAGTAAACGATCAGGAATCCGAAGATCCCAACCGTGATAACGCTGACGAAGACGTACCATTCCAGCGGGTACGCGCCAAACACGCGCACCATGAAGATGGTCACCATCGCCACCACGACGGCCGTGGAGGCCACCACCTGACCCTGCTCAACCGGACCGAGCTGGGAACGGAACCGTTTGATTTTCTTAAAACTGATCCGCATAGAAGTATGATGGAAATGATGGGAAAAAATACCACGCCGCCGCGAGAATTGCAAGAGCCTCGGAATTGGCCCGAAACGCCGCGGGTGCGACGATCGGGGGAAACAACAGGGGATGGTCAGCGGGGGAGGTATTGTTTCAGGGAGGAGAGAAGGTCTCCCTGCTCGAACGGCTTCGTAATGCAACCGGCTGCGCCGAGTTCCTTGGCAACCTTCTTGGCATGAAAGTCATCGATCGCGGAAAGGAACACCACCGGGGTTGCGGAGATCTGAGGAAGGGCCTTGATCTTTTCGAGAAGGTCAAAACCGTTCATATCCGGCATCCGCAAATCACTGACGATCAGGTCCGGCCGGAATTTCCGCAAGACATCCAAGGCCTCAAAAGCAGTACCCACCCCCTTGACTGTGTATCCCTCCTTCGTCAGAATCTGGCCTACGCTCGTCAACCACGCCGGTTCATCATCGATCAGCAGTATGTGTTTTTTCATAGCTTGCCCTTCCCGATGCGTGGGACAAGGTACGAAGGCCGGGGGTGGGAAGCAAGAAATCAATCCACACCCGGTCACCCTGCAAGAAGGTAACAAATCTGCGCCACTGCCAGCCCGACAAACGTCCCCATCACACCCCCTAACACGGCCATCAACAAACCAACAGGGGCAAGTGAACTCTGGTAGACGGTCGCAACGATGGGGGCGGTGACGGGTCCGCCGACATTCGACTGGCTTGCCGTGGCCATCAGGAACAACGGCGAGCGGAGATATTTTCCTGCGAGGAGCAGAAACGATGCATGAATGGCGATGATGCAAATTCCCATCAGCAGAAAGGCCGGGGCATCGAGAATGCCCTGCAGGTCCGCCTTGGCCCCGATGGAGGCGAGGAGCAGATAAAAAAATGCGCTCCCCACCGTTGAGGCGCCGGCATATTCGAGATCGGAAAGTTTGGTCAGGGAAAGAAGAATGCCGGCCGCGGTCGAGAGAATGATCGCCCAGCCGAATGAGTTGAGCACGGCGCCGACATCCGGCAGGAACGCGCCGAGTTGCAGCATCGCATACCCGACACCGAACCCGACGGCAAGCATCTTCAGCAGATCGACGAATTTGAGAGGGCGGCGCTTCTGTTCGTCAAGCTCCCCCATGCGCTTGTTGAGATCGTCGATGATCGAACGGTCAACGTTGTTATGGGCGTCCAGCCGATCCTGAAATACCGCGAGGGCAATCACGATCCCCATCCAGCCGTACCCCACTACGGTGTCGACCACAATGATGGGTCCCAGAAGCGAGTCCGGCGTTCCCACGCTTGACGCAACGGCCACCATATTTGCACTTCCTCCGACCCAACTCCCCGACAGCGCGCCAACTGCCCGCCAGCTCTCTTCCGGCAGCCAGAACTGAAAAAGGGCAAACGAAACGATGGCGCCGACGGCGATGCCAAAGGTTCCCACCAGCATCGTGAGAATTGCCTTCCCTCCCAATTTTGCCAGTGCCGGCAGGTTGGCGGAGAGCAGCATCAGGACGAGCGCCGTCGGCAACAGGTACTGTCGTATCCAATCATAGAGTGGATGACTTTGGGGAATGATACCGCTATTGGACGATACCATAGGAAGAAAGTACACCCAAATAGCGGGGGGGAGATATTTGAACAACCAGGGAAGAACGTTCTTCTCCGCGACCCAATGCAGCACCCCGATCAGAACGATCAAGTAAACGAAGATAGCGGTAGCGTCGGTAATAAGGGGCAAAGGGATCCTTTCCGGAAGATGGCAGATTGCCGGTTAGTGGCTCTGTACCTCGGGGACTTGTGCCGCGCCGATAATCCGCCGGGCCCGGACGAAGCTTTTCCGCAAACCTTCCCTGTAGTGCGGCGCCGCGGGATCGAAACTGTTCACGCGTATCGACGCGCCACCGGGGGCATGGATGAATTCCTTGTTGGCCAAGTAAATCCCGACATGGGTGATCCTTTCCGGCCTGTCGGTCGAGGCTTTACGACCGAAGAAGAGCAGGTCCCCCTTGCTCAGATTGTCGAACTCTTCGGTCACGGCAACCTCTTCTCCCATCTCTGCCTGCTGGTTGGCGTCACGGCCGAGCTCAAACCCATTGAGTCGATAGACCGTCTTGGTAAAGCCTGAACAATCCATCCCCTTTGGCGAGGTCCCACCCCAGAGATATGGGACTCCCATAAACATTTTCGCGACGTTCTCCACATTCTGCGGAGTGAGACGGCGCGAGGCGCGCCAACGGGCATAGTCTTCAACGTTCGACTGCTCGATAAAACCGGACCGGCCGTCGGGGAACGTCACTTCGACCCAGCTCCCCCGGGTACCTTTCATCTGCATCATGGCACCGGCCACCGCATCACTGACCGGCAGGGCGCGGGCATCCGGGCGGTCACGGATCAAGGCAAAATGACTGGTGGTGATCACCTTGTTCGCGGCGGTCCATGCATCGACGCCTTCCGCCGTCGTCATGTGGAACGCATCATCCTCAAGCCAGCCG